>NZ_JAMYSE010000086.1:0-26782 GCF_040321795.1 Mesorhizobium sp. M0244
GGTGACGCGCGGGAGCGGACACCCGGCACCGCATGGCCCCCCCGCCCTGTAATGGGTCCGCACCCCCGGGGGCCTTTTATCACGCCCCGGGCGGCGCGCTGCGATATGCGCGCCGAGATTTCACGCCGCGCCAGCGGCATGACATGGGCCACCGCCGGAACGACCGTCCTGGCCAGGGGAATGTTGATGCCGCAAGGTCCGAGCGCGAATTCGTCGCGCGTGCCGAGCTGGACGGCGCGGCCGATCGCGGCATTGGCGTTGGCGTAGGTGAAGGAAAGCTGGCCGCGCACGCAAGCGACCGAAATGTTTTCGGCGAGCAGCGCTTCGGCTGACGGGTTGGCGAAGATGATGGTCATGTCTTCAGCGACGATCAGCACCGGATGGTCGAGGCTTTCGATGATGGAACGGAAGATTTCGGCCTTGCGCCGCTCGGCTTCGAACAGGTCGCCGATGGTCACCGCACGCCGCACATGCGGCGCCAGCAGGCAGACAAGCTCGAGATCCTCGCTGGAAATCTGGCGCCTGTCCTTGTCGGTAACCACCATCAGCGTGCCGATCCGGGTCGGCCGCTTCATCAACGCCACCCAGAAGAAATCGTCCAGCCGGTTGGGTTGCACCCATTCGCGCATGATGCGGCTTTCGAGCCATCTCTGTCGCGTATCCGGACCTTGCAGGGCGTAGATCGAATCGACGGTGAACGGCACGTCGATCTCCATCTTGGGAACCGCCGCATAGAACGGCACTTGCGAGCCGTAGTCATGCTTCAACGGCTCAAGAACTGCGGGATCGCCGCAGGATACCGAAAACCGCGCGGAGCTGCTGATCGTATCGATGACGGCGAGCATGGCAAGCTGGCCTTCCGCCAGGCTGCAGATGGCCTCGAGTGTCGCCTGCCAGCGGTCGACATCGGCAATCGAATCGTAGATCGCCTCAACGACCTGCGGCAATGCGCGACCGGCCGTGCCCGCCAGCGATGACATGAGCCCCTCTCATTTGCCGCCCTTGAGGCGACGAAGCATCAACTCCTAGAATAACGCCGCGTAAGGTTGCCAACAACCCATTTCATCTGCTTCGGGCGGTCGCGAAGATCCCAAAAACGCATCGCTTCCCCGCCAGCCATTTGCTCGTCAGTTGCGGCAAGACCCTTGCCTTCGTAATGCCATGACGCCATAAGCAGGAACAGGCGCCGCCGCAGCCGCCGCGAGGACTTGCTACAAGGACTTGCCACGAGGATTTGGATGAAAACTTTCCTTCTGCAGTTTTTCACCTGGTGGAACAGCCAGACGCTGGGAACGCGCTTCCATACCTGGCGGCACGGCAAGATGGTCGGGCAGGACGAAGTCGGCAACGTCTACTATGAGGGCGGCGTCGACTCAGAAGGCCGCACCCGCCGCTGGGTCATCTACCGCAACTATTCGGAGGCCTCGGCGATCCCGCCCGGCTGGCATGGCTGGATCCATCACCGGGTCGACGTCGCGCCGCCAAGCGAAGACTACAAGCCGCGCGACTGGCAAAAGCAGCATTTGCCGAACCTCACCGGCAGCCCCGCAGCCTATCGCCCGAAGGGCTCGGTGCTGACCAATCAGCATCGCCCGCAGGTGACGGGCGATTACGACGCCTGGACGCCCGGTTCGTGATCGATCGCCGAGATACGGCACGGTCCTTTGTCGCCACAATTGCTGTTTAGCTGTTTGCTGATCCGACAGCAGCAACTAGCCTTGGCGTTAAGAGAATCACCCGGGCGCAAACCACCGGACTTTGCATGAACATGTTCAGCCGAATCTTGACAGGCGGACTAACCGCGGCCGTCGTCGCTTCGACGGCTACGCTTGCTGCTGCGCAGGAGTTGGCGCCGCCGGACGCGCCGGTGGCGCCTGCAGCACCCGCAGTATCCGACCGCGTCACCAATCCCGTTGCTGAATTCGCCGGAATCGACAAGATCACCGGCCGTATCATCACCTTCGACGTCTATATCGACGAGACGGTGCAGTTCGGTGCTTTGCAGGTGACGCCGCGCATCTGCTACTCGCGGCCGGAAAACGAAGAGCCGAAGACGGATTCGTTCGTCGAGGTCGACGAGATCACGCTCGACCGGAAAATCCGCCGTATCTTCACCGGCTGGATGTTTGCCGAAAGCCCCGGGATCAACGCCGTCGAGCACGCCGTCTATGATATCTGGCTGAAGGGCTGCAAGCAGAAGTCCGACGTGCCGGCGCCCGCTGCCCCCAAAACCAACTAGAGTCTGTCAGCGCGGCGGCGGATACACCGCGCCTTGCGGAACCGCCTTGTTGTCCGTGCGTTGGGGCCTGTCTACGGAGGAGGTTGCCGTGATGATGGCCAACAAGAACGAGCTTCTCGACATCGAAAAGGGATTCTGGACCGGCGACACGGCCTATTTCAAGGCCAATGCCGACACCGAGTGCCTGGTGGCCTTCCCGCAAATGGCGCAAGCGATGAGCAATAGCGATCTTGCCGAAACCGCGACGGACCCGAACCGCTGGCGCGATCTCGACATCGACCTCAAGGGCATCATCGAGCCGGGCAGCGACATCGTCATGCTGACCTACGAGGCGCGGGCGACGCGGCAAAATGGCGAACCTTATGCGGCGCTGGTCAGCACCGGCTATGTCCACCGCGTCAATGGCTGGAAGATGATGTTCCACGCACAGACGCCGCTGGAGATCGCAGCGAAAGGCTGACCGGCCGCTGGATCACGGAAAAAACACAGCCTCGCCCTTCAGTGCCTCGGCGAGCATCTTCTCGTACTTGCCGCGCGGCACGTCGATTGCGCCGAAACGTTTGAGATGCTCGGTGGTGAACTGCGTATCGAGCAGCGCAAAGCCGCGCGCCTTCAATCGTTCGACGAGGTGAACGAGGCAAGCCTTCGAGGCGTCGGTCTCCCTGGCGAACATGCTCTCGCCGAAAAACACGCGGCCGAGCGATACGCCGTAGAGGCCGCCGACCAGCCGGTCGTCGTGCCAGGCCTCGACGGAATGGCAATGGCCCATCCGATGCAGCTCGACATAGGCTTCGCGGATCGGCGCGTTGATCCAGGTCGACCGCCGTTCCTCGCGTCTTTCGGCGCAGGCGTCGATCGTCGCCTCGAAATCGAAATCGATGCGGAACTCGAACGGGTTCTTGCGGATCGTCTTCCTCAGGCTCTTCGGTATGTGGAACCCGTCGAGCGGGATGATACCGCGCGTCTCCGGCCGCACCCAGAACACTTCGGGGTCACTGGCGTTTTCGGCCATCGGGAAGACGCCGGAGGCATAGGCTTTGAGCAAAAGGTCGGTCGGGATGCGATAGCCGGGTGCGTAGGGACGGGTCATCGCGTCGGCCCTGTGTCACTCGCCTTCGGCCAGGTATTTTTCCAGCCAATGGATGTCGTAGTCGCCGTTGGCGATGTCGGCGTTGCCGACGAGGTCGCGAAACAGCGGCAGCGTCGTCTTGATACCGTCGACGACGAATTCGTCGAGTGCGCGCCGCAGCCGCATCATGCATTCGACGCGGTTGCGGCCGTGCACGATCAGCTTGCCGATCAGGCTGTCGTAGTAGGGCGGGATCTTGTAGCCGGAATAGACGCCGGAATCGACACGGATGCCGAGCCCGCCCGGCGTGTGGAAATGGGTGATGGTGCCGGGCGAGGGGGTGAAGGTGCGCGGATCCTCGGCATTGATGCGGCATTCGATGGCATGGCCGTGGAAGCGGATATCTTCCTGGCGCACCGAAAGCCCGCCGCCCGAGGCGACGCGGATCTGCTCGTGCACGAGGTCGATGCCGGTAATCGCTTCGGTCACCGGATGCTCGACCTGCAGGCGCGTATTCATTTCGATGAAATAGAACTCGCCGTTCTCATAGAGGAATTCGATGGTGCCGGCCCCGGAATAGCCGAGATCGGCGATCGCCCTTGCGCAGACGCCGCCAATATGGGCGCGCTCCTCGGCATTGAGCGCCGGCGAGGGCGCCTCTTCCCAGACCTTCTGGTGGCGGCGCTGCAGCGAGCAGTCGCGCTCGCCGAAATGCACGCCGCGCCCGGCGCCGTCGCCGAACACCTGCACTTCGATATGACGCGGCTTCTGCAGATACTTCTCGATATAGACGGCATCGTCGCCGAAGGCCGCACCCGCCTCCGAGCGTGCCGTCTGCAGCGCGACCTCGAGGTCGGCCTCGCTATGCGCCACTTTCATGCCGCGCCCGCCGCCGCCGGCCGACGCCTTGATGATCACGGGATAGCCGATCTCGGCGGCAATGCGCTTGGCTTCCTTTTCCTCCGTGACCGCGCCGTCGGAACCGGGCACCACGGGGATGCCGAGGCGCTTTGCCGTGCGCTTGGCCTCGATCTTGTCGCCCATGATGCGGATATGGTCGCCGGTCGGGCCGATGAAGGTGATGTTGTGCGCGGCCAGGATATCGGCGAACTTGGCGTTCTCCGACAGAAAACCGTAGCCGGGATGCACCGCGTCGGCGCCGGTAATCTCGCAGGCGGCGACGATCTGGTGGATGTTGAGATAACTGTCGCGCGACGGCGGCGGACCGATGCAGACGCTCTCGTCGGCGAGACGCACATGCATGGCGTCGGCGTCGGCGGTCGAGTGCACCACCACCGTCTGGATGCCGAGCTCCTTGCAGGCGCGCAGCACCCTGAGGGCAATTTCGCCGCGATTGGCGATGAGGATTTTCTGGAACATCTTTCGCCTGTTCCCGGCTCTACTCGATCACGACGAGCGGCATGCCATATTCGACCGGCTGCGCATCTTCGAACAGGATCGCCGTCACCGTGCCGGCGCGCGGCGAGGGGATCTGGTTCATCGTCTTCATCGCCTCGATGATCAGCAGCGTCTGGCCTTCCTTGACCTTCTGGCCGATTTCGATGAACGCCTTGGCGTCGGGCGACGGTGACAGGTAGGCGGTGCCGACCATCGGCGAGGCGACGGCGTTCTTCGACATTTCGGCCGCTGCCGGTGCGGCGGCTGCCGCAGGCTGCGCGGCTGCCGGCGCATAGGCCGGCGGCGCTGCGGCGACCGCATGGACCGCCGGCGCCTGCCGCGACACGCGCACCTTGAGGTCACCCAGCTCGACCTCGATCTCGGTCAGGTTGGTGTCGTTCAGTATGCCCGCCAGATCGCGGATCAGCTGCTGGTCAACACCGTTCTTCTTTATCGACATTTTCGAGCCTTCTGTTTGTTGGCCGGTCATAGGCGTGCAGCCAGCGCCTGCAGCGCCAGCGTGTAGCCGAGCGGCCCGAACCCGCAGATCATGCCGACAGCGACCGGCGCGACCATGGAGACGTGGCGGAATGGTTCCCGCGCGTGGATGTTGGAGAGATGCACCTCAGCGACCGGCAGCGGCGCGACGGCGCGGATGGCATCGTGAATGGCAATCGAGGTGTGGCCGTAGGCGCCCGGATTGATGACGATTGCGACGGCCTTGTCGGCGGCCTCCTGGATCCAGTCGACGAGGTCGCCCTCATGGTTCGACTGGCGGAAATCGATCTCCAGCCCAAGTGCGGCACCCGCCTGCTTGCAGTCGTCGGCGATCGCGGCAAGCGTCTTACCGCCATAGATGCCCGGCTCGCGCTTGCCGAGCGCGTTGAGATTGGGGCCGTTCAGGACGAAAACCGTTTTCAAAAAATGCCGACCTTTCCCGGCGCGGCTAAGCCGGCGCGCCGGACCCTCTATAATGGGCATAGACGCTGGCGAAAAGAGCGCAAGTGCGTTCTTTCGCCGTCCACAACAGCCGGAAAACGGCCCGCGCCAGAAACCCCCAGCCTAATCGAAACTCGGAAGCTAATCAGAGCGCGGCCTTTACCGCCTCGATCTTTTCGGCCAGCACTTCCTGTCCAAGCGCGCCGAACACAACCTCGTTGCCGACGACGTAGGACGGCGTTCCGGTGATGGCGAGCTTGGTGGCGAGATCATAGGTCTTGGAGAAGGCCTCCGTGATGCTCGGGTCCTTCATCTTTTCGCGCAGCGCCGCCTCGTCGACGCCGAGCGACAGCGCCACCTTGATCGCCGCTGCCTCGGTGGCGCGCCCCTGGCCGCCGAGCAGCGCGTTGTGGAATTCGCCGTATTTCTCCGGCTTCATCAAATGGAAGGCCATCGAGACGACGCTCGCCTTCTGCGAATCCGGGCCGAGGATCGGGAACTCCTTGAGCACGAAACGCAGGTCCGGATCGGCTTTGGTCAGCGCCTGCATATCCTCGATGGCGCGTTTGCAGTAGCCGCAATTGTAATCGTAGAACTCGACGATGGTGACCTTGCCGTTCGGGTTGCCGACAACACCGTCGAAGGCGGAGTTGAAGATCTGGTCCTTGGCGTCTTTGATGACGCCGAGACTGGCGAGCCGCTGCTCTTCCTTCTGCTTGGCCTCGAGCGCCTGCTGGGCCTCGAGAAGCACTTCCGGGTTCTTCAGGAGATAGTCGCGGACGATGCCTTCGACTTCGGTGCGGTCGAGCTTGGTTTCCGAGGATGCCGTCTGGGCAAGCTGCGCCGTACCGGCCTTCGCCGTCTGCGGATTTCCGGCGACGAAGCCGAACGCCAGCATGGCGAGAGCGGCTGCCACTCCGGTAGTGCCCAGCAGGATTGCCTTGTTCATGATCCTCGATCCTCTTGCCTGTGTTCGGGTCCGCTCGGTTCGGCTGTGTCGCAGCGTGCGTCCGAAAGGTTCACTTCTTCTTACCTGATGGTGCGTAGTTTATAATGTCCTGCGCGCGAAGCCAGCCCGGCTCGCCCCGCTTCATGCTCTGCTGCGCCCGCATGGCGAAGATCTTCGCGTTCTTGTAGTCGCCGGAATAGAAATGCCCTTCGGCGGTCGCGAGCTCGGCGGCCGGGATATTGCCGAGTTCGCCATAGGCCTGTGCCAGATAGCGGTATCCGGCGGCGTTTTCGCGGTCGCGCCCGAGGCCGGTGTTGATCTGCGCCACTGCCTTCTTCAGCGAATCCGGCGTGCCGATGGCCATCAGCGCCTGGCCGTAGGAGACCGGCAGCAGCCCGGATCGCGCCGGATCGAGGCTGACCGCCTTGGCATAAGCTTCCGCGGCATCCTTCGGCCTGTTCGCCTTCATCAGGATGTCGCCGCGCAATTCCTGGAAATAGGGATTTTTCGGCTGTTCCTTGATCAGCGCGTTGGTCTTGGTGAGCGCCGAGGCCAGATTGCCGAAAAGATAAGTCATCTGCGCGTCGCCATAGCGCGCGGCGAGGCTGCCGGGGTTCTTGCGCATCAATCGCGACGCCGCTGCCTGGCCTTGCATATAGGCGGCGATCTTGATGCGCATCATGTCGTGGCGCTGCTGCAGTGCCGGCGGGTCGACCTTGTCGACGTAAGGGCTCTGCTTCACCAGCACTTCGAGATTGGCGATACGCTCCTGCGGCATCGGATGGCTGATCCTGTAGGGATCGACATGGGCGCCCGAGAGCGACAATGCGTTCTGGAAACGGTTGAACGTCTTCAGCATGCCCATGCCGGACTGGCCGGTAGCATTGAGATAAGCGATTGCCGAACGGTCGGCGGTCATCTCTTCGGTGCGCTGATAGGCGAGGATGCTGCGTTGCGCCATCTCGCCGCCGCCGGCCATCACGCCCATGCCGGCCCCGGCGAGGCCGCGGCTGTTGCTGGTGGCGCCGGCCACCATGGCGCCGGCGCCAAGCAGCGTCGCCAGGATCGCCATCGTCTTGGCGCGCTCGAGCTGTTCGCGCAATTTTTGCTGGTGCCCGCCGGCGATATGGCCGGCCTCGTGGGCGATGACGCCGATGATCTCGTTGGGCGTTTCGGCCGTCATCAGCGCGCCGGTGTTGATGAACAGACGACGGCCGGCAACGAAGGCGTTGAAGCTCTGATCGTTGACCAGCACGATGTTGATGGCATCGTTTGACAAGCCTGCTGCCTTGAAGATCGGCCGCGCGTAATCGCGCACCAGCGCCTCGATCTCGGCATCGCGCACCACCGGCACATTCTGCGCAAACGCATTGACCGAGCCGGCTATAGCGACCACCGCGGCAAGCGAAAGCGTCGCGAAAGAGCGCGCTGTCCTGGCGATCGTCGATTTGGGTCGGCTCAACATGGCAGGTCCACTGGTAGACGAGCGGGCGAAGGATGAAAAGTCGGCACCTTAAACTTACCGAACTTGTGATCCCCACATCAATCGGGCATTTGTGCGGCGCGGCGAGCATGGCCGGCACGTGCGGACAAGTGTGGTGGATTGAAAAATGGTTGTTTCGCTTTCGCGCCGCGGCGCGGTCGAGCCGTTCCACGCCATGGACATCCTGGCCGAGGCGAATCGGCTGAAGGCCAAGGGCGTGCCGGTCGTTTCCATGGCTGTCGGCCAGCCCTCCGACCCGGCGCCGGCCGGGGTTCGCGAAGCGGCGGCCAATGCCTTGAAAGCAGGCCGCATCGGCTACACCGACGCGCTGGGCCTCGCCGGCTTGCGCAAGGCGATCGCGGCGCATTATGGCGAGCATTATGGGCTTGATGTTTCGCCCGAGCGGATAGCCGTCACCACCGGATCGTCCGCCGCCTTCAACCTTGCTTTCCTGGCAATGTTCGATCCAGGCGACCGCGTCGCCATCGCCGCGCCCGGCTATCCGGCCTATCGCAACATTTTGGCTGCGCTCGGCATCGACATCGCCGAGATCGAACTCGACGGCGCCGCCTATCTCCATGCCGAGCACCTGAAAGACGCGCACCGCGAAAAACCGCTGAAGGGCGTGCTGTTCGCCAGTCCGGCCAACCCGACCGGCGCGGTCATCCCGGCCGGCGATCTCGAGGCGCTGGTCAAGATGGCGCAAGAGCTCGGCATCGCTGTGATCTCAGACGAAATCTACCATCGGCTGGCCTATGCAGCGCCCGACACGACGGCGCTTTCTTTCGGCGCGGATGTGACGGTGATCAACTCCTTCTCGAAATATTATTGCATGACCGGCTGGCGTATCGGCTGGATGGTGCTGCCGCAGGAACTCGTACGGCCGGTCGAACGCATCGCCCAGAGCCTCTATATCTCGCCGCCCGAACTGTCACAGATTGCCGCGATCGAAGCGTTCAAGGCGACGCAAGAGCTGGAAGCGGTGAAGGCGCGTTACGCCTGGAACCGCGAGTTGCTGATGAAACGCCTGCCGGAACTCGGCTTTGCGCTGGCCGCGCCCATGGACGGCGCCTTCTATGCCTTCTGCGATGTCACCCGGCACACCAATGACAGCATGGCGTTTGCGCGCCGGATGCTGGCCGAGGCGCATGTGGCGGCGACACCCGGCCGCGATTTCGATCCGTTGCAGGGCCATCGCACGATGCGCTTTTCCTACGCCGGCAGCCACGACGACATGGTCGAGGCGATGGCGCGTATCGAACGCTGGCTGAAGTAGCGGGGGCGACGATGCCGGAGCTTGAACAGGCGCCCCAACTTGAACAGGCGTTGCGCGAGGTGGCCGCCGAAATGGCGGAGCGTACTGATCGCGGCGACGTTGCCAGTTATATTCCCCAGCTGGGCAAGATCGACCCGAAAAAATTCGGTATTGCCGCGGTGACCAATGACGGCCGCGTGCTGACCGCGGGCGACGCCGACGAGGCGTTTTCGATCCAGAGCATTTCGAAGGTGTTCACGCTGACGCTGGCGCTCGGCAATGTCGGCGACGCACTGTGGCAGCGGGTCGGACGCGAGCCTTCGGGCAACCCGTTCAACTCGATCGTCCAGCTCGAGCATGAGAACGGCATTCCGCGCAATCCGTTCATCAATGCCGGCGCCATCGTCGTCTCCGACATCCTGCTCGCCGGCCACCAGCCGCGCGAGGCGATCGGCGAGATCCTGCGCTTCATCCAGTTCCTGGCCGATGACGATACGATCATTATCGATCGCGAGGTCGCGGCTTCCGAACGCGCCACCGGTTTTCGCAATTTCGCGCTTGCCAACTACATGAAATCATTCGGCAATCTTTACCACGCGCCGGAGCTGGCGCTGGGTGTTTATTTCCACCATTGCGCGATCGCCATGAGCTGCCGGCAACTGGCTCTGGCCGGGCGCTTTCTCGCCAATGGCGGCAACAATCCGGCGACCGGGCATTCCGTCGTCTCAGCCGAGCGCGCCCGCCGCATCAGCGCGATGATGCTGACCTGCGGCCACTATGACGGCTCCGGCGACTTCGCTTTCCGCGTCGGTATTCCCGGCAAGAGCGGTGTTGGCGGCGGCATATTGGGGATCGTGCCGGGCGTCGCCTCGCTTGCCGTGTGGTCGCCTGGCCTCAACGCCAACGGCAATTCCAGGCTGGGTTCGATCGCGCTGGAAAAACTGGCGAAAACGATGAACTGGTCGATCTTCGCGCCATAGTGTTGTCGCCCGGAATCGGACAAGAAAAATCCCGCGCCGCCGATTGGGCTGCGCGGGATTCTTTGTCAGAAAATCAAGATAAGCTACGGAAAGGCTTAGAAAAAGCCCTTCCGCTGCCACCAGCCGGCACGCTTCGGCTTCTCCTCGGCTTTTGGCTCCTCAGTCTTTGCCTCGTCGGGGACGATCGAGGAGACGACCGGCACGACCGGAGCATCCACCGGTGCGGGCTTGCGCCGCGACGGCCGGCCCTTCGGCGTTTCCTTGGCAGCCGCCACTTCGGTCTCCTGCGACACCGACGCAGGGGTCTCGTCGGAAGCCACCGACGCGGCCTCGGCAGCCGATGTCTCGGCGCCCGCAATCTCGGCAACTGCTTCCGCCGCAGCCTTCTTCGGCTTGGCGGCACGGCGCGGCTTCTTTGGCTTTTCGGCGCTCGGCGTGTCGTCGTTCGCCGGAGCACGCGCCGCAAGCTCTTCGGCAGGCGGCGCCCCTTCCGGCTCGCCGGTCACGGGCTCTGCTTCCGACCCGGCGCCTTCTGCCATGTCGGCCGGCTCGCCGGCGCTGGCTTCGACGCCGTCTTCGCCGTCTTCACGGCGATTGCGCTTGCCGCCGCGCTTGCCGCGCCGGCGTTTCTTGCCGTGACCGTCGTCCGCCGCCTCCACCGTTTCGGCAACACCGGCCGGCGCTTCACGTTCCGCTTCGGCGCCTTGATCGCTGGAGGCTACGAGGGCGTCGTCCGTCGGCACCGAGATGGAAGCACCTTCCACAGGAGCGCCAAGCTCGCGCTCGCCGTGCTCGCGATCGCCATGTTCGCGGTCCCCGTGTTCACGATCCCCATGTTCGCGGTCCTTGCCGCCGCGCCGCCTGCGGCGCTTGCGGCGCTTGCGATCGCGGCCTTCGCCGTCCTCGCCGGACCTTGGCTGCTGCGGCTGCTGGGCAGTGCGTGGCTGCTCAGCCTGCACCGGTGCCTCGTCTTCCTCCTCGATGACGATCTCGTCCTCGGGTTCTTCCGGCTCGACATAGGCCGGGAACGCGCGGGCCTCGACAAAGCCTTCCGGCTTGTCGGCCAGCGCGCCGCGGAAGATGGCATAATGCTGCGCTCCGACTGTGTCATCGGCTTCGATGGTGATGGTCACGCCGAAGCGGTGCTCGAATTCCACCAGTGTGCCGCGCTTGTGATTGAGCACATAAAGCGCCGTCGCCGCCGGCGTCCGCACCGTGATGTGGCTGCGCGAATCCTTGAGCAGGAATTCCTCGATCGCTCGCACCACCATCAGCGCGACCGACGAATCGGAGCGCACATGGCCGGTGCCGCCGCAATGCGGGCAAGGCTTCATCGTCGATTCCAGAACGCTGGCACGGATGCGCTGGCGCGACATCTCCATCAGGCCGAAATGCGAGATGCGGCCGACCTGGATGCGGGCACGATCGTTCTTGAGGTGATCCTTCAGCCGCTTCTCGACGGAGCGGTTGTTGCGGTTCTCCTCCATGTCGATGAAGTCGATGACGATCAGGCCGGCGAGATCGCGCAGCCTCAATTGCCGGGCGACTTCCTCGGCGGCTTCCAGATTGGTGTGGAGTGCGGTGTCCTCGATCGAGTGCTCCTTGGTGGAACGGCCCGAATTGACGTCGATGGCGACCAGCGCTTCCGTCTGGTTGATGATGATATAGCCGCCGCTCTTCAGCGTCACCTGTGGCTGCAGCATGCGGTCGAGCTGCGCTTCGATGCCGTTGCGCACAAAGATCGGCGTCGTGTCGCGGAACGGCTGAACCACCTTGGCGTGACTCGGCATCAGCATGCGCATGAAGTCCTTGGCCTCGCGGTAGCCTTCTTCGCCGGAAACCAGGATCTCGTCGATGTCCTTGTTGTAGAGGTCGCGCACCGAGCGCTTGATCAGGCTGCCTTCCTCATAGACCAGGGCAGGGGCCGTCGATTGCAGCGTCAGATTGCGGACGTTTTCCCAAAGCCGCATGAGGTATTCGTAGTCGCGCTTGATCTCTGCCTTGGTGCGGCTTTCGCCGGCCGTACGCAGGATGACACCCATGCCTTGCGGCACTTCGAGATCGGCGACCACTTCCTTCAGCCGCTTGCGGTCCTGCGCATTGGTGATCTTGCGCGAAATGCCGCCGCCGCGCGCCGTGTTCGGCATCAGCACCGAATAGCGGCCGGCCAGCGACAGATAGGTAGTCAGAGCCGCGCCCTTGTTGCCGCGCTCTTCCTTGACGACCTGCACCAGCAGGATCTGCCGGCGCTTGATCACTTCCTGGATCTTGTACTGGCGGCGGACCGGCTTGCGGCGGTTGCGCACTTCTTCCAGCGCGTCCTCGGCACCGACCGATTCGACCTCGTGATCGTCCGGATGCGAGGATTGCACCTCTTCCAGCATGCCACGGTCATTGTCTTCGGACGTCGCTTCGCCGCTTGTCTCGGCCCCGCTTGTCTCGACTTGTGGGACGGCTTCGGAGATTACGTCGGCATCGACGCTGGCGGCGATGGAACTCGATCCGCCTTCGGACGGCTCGGTCTCGCCGCGATCGACGACTTCATCACTCTGTCCGGTGGCATCCTCGCTCTGTCCGGCAGTGTCGGACATGGTGTCGCCATTGTCGGTAGCGGCATCCAGGTTTTCTGCGACGGAATCTTCGCCGTTCTCGCCATTCTCACCGTCGGCCGCGCCTGCCTCGCGCCTGTGCTCGCCACGGTCGCGGCTCTTGCCGCCGCGCCGGCGTCCGCGCTTGCCACGGTCGCGGTTCTGGCGGTCCTCGCCTTCGGCGGCTTCCTCGTCCTCTTCGTCCTGGGCTTCCTGTGCTTCCGCACGCAGCAGCGCCTGACGGTCGGCGACCGGAATCTGGTAATAGTCGGGGTGTATTTCACTGAAGGCGAGGAAACCGTGACGGTTGCCGCCATATTCGACGAAGGCTGCCTGAAGGGAGGGTTCGACGCGCGTTACGCGGGCGAGATAGATATTTCCTTTGAGCTGCTTCTTGTCCTGGGATTCAAAGTCGAATTCTTCGATACGGTTACCGCGAACGACGACAACGCGTGTTTCCTCCGGGTGGGAGGCGTCTATCAGCATTTTGTTGGGCATTATTTCGTTTCCCCCCGGCAGCCGTCGGCCGCAGCTTGCGGGGCAATGCCCGCTGCCGTGGACCTGGAACATGGGTGCCGGACAATTGAACGTCCGCCGGCCGCTGCCTGAGCGCCATGGCGGTGCCGCCCGCAGCCGTAGTGGCGCGGTTTGTTGCGGACCTTTCCATGATTGCGCTTGAAGCCATCGTAACCAGCAGAACCTTTTGAACCAAAGCCCGGGAAAAACCGGACCAGCTTGTTTGCTCATACAGAGCCGGCACGGGACAATCCCGGCCGTTTTGCTCACGCAGGCGATTCCCCCGCCACGGGAGCACGCCTGCGAAAATCGTCGCGATCACCGATGCCTTCTTCGCCTGAAGCGAAAGGAGCCGTCTTGCGTCTGACCTGTAGCAGGAAGCTGCGGAGGAGGACGGTTCCAGGATTGCAGTGATCCACCATCGCTTTTATGATTTGGCGGGTTGGAAGGCAACCCCGATTCCCGATGCCGGCAAAAAGCCGTTCCGCAGGGGAAGCAGAGGTCTCACGCCTTCCATGAAAAGGCTTGGTTAACCTTCTCTGGATACCAATCGTTAATCGAGTTCGCGGCCTGACCGTCACTTCGACAGTCAATCGGTCATGACGCCAAACGGGAGCGACCGGTAGAAAGATGGGACTGGCAGGCTTCGCAGACAAGGGCCGTCATAATGGAGGCTGGTTCTTCCGCGCCGCTTGCCTGCTGCCGCTGATCCTGGCTTGCCTGGTCTTTTCGCCGCTTTCGCGTGCTGCCGACGCACCGCTCGGCGCGACAAGCTACAAGATGGCCGGCGATGCGACCAAGATGCGCATTGTCATCAATTTCGACCGCGAGCCCGATATCAAATGGTTCCTGCTGCGCGGCCCCGATCGTCTGGTCATCGATCTGCCGGCCACGAGATTCGCCCTCAATGCCAAGGATGTGAAGCCGCGCGGCCTTGTCCGCGCCGTGCGCTATGGCGATCTCGGCAAGGGGAAATCGCGGCTGATTCTCACCGGCAAGGGACCGTTCGCCGTCGACAATCTCGACGTGCTAAAGAATGATGACGGCAACGGCTACCGCATCGCCGTCGACATGTCAGCGGCATCGCAGCGGGAATTCGATGCAGCGCTTGCCAATCAGGCGTTGACCACCGGCTCGACGGTCTCCGCCGACAAGGCCGGCAGGGTCGGTACTGGGCCGGTCTCCAATCCGGGCCATCGTTTCACCGTCGTCATCGATCCGGGCCATGGCGGCATCGACGGCGGCGCCGAAGGCCTGAACGGTACGGTCGAGAAGAACGTGACGCTCGCCTTTGCCATGGAACTGCGCGACAAGCTCGCCGCCAGCGGCAAATACGACGTGTTCTTGACGCGTGAGACCGATGTGTTCCTGCGGCTCGACGACCGCGTGCGCATTGCCCGCCAGCATGAGGCCGACCTGCTCATCTCGATCCATGCCGACACGATCAGCGTCAAGGGCATTCGCGGCGCAACCGTCTACACCGTGTCCGACAAGGCTTCCGACCCGCAGGCGCAGGCGCTTGCCGACCGTGAAAATCTTTCCGACCAGTTCGCCGGCATGGAGATCAAGGACGACAACAAGGAAGTGACCGATATCCTGATCGACCTGATCCGCCGCGAGACGCATAATTTTTCGATGAGCTTCGCCCACACTCTTGTCGGCCAGCTTTCCACCAGCGTCGGCCTGATTAACAACCCGCAGCGTTCTGCCGGCTTCAAGGTGCTGAAGGCGCCGGACGTTCCGTCCGTGCTGGTCGAACTCGGCTATCTGTCGAACGCCAAGGACGAGGCGCAGTTGCTCAGCGCCGATTGGCGCAGCAAGGCCACCCAGAGCATAACCAACGCCGTTGCGCTGTTCGCTTCGGCCAGGAGCGGAACGGGGGCCGGAGGCTGAAATGCCCGCCATCGCCCACAACCTGAGGCAGCGTTGCACGGCGACAACACCCAGTGCTTTTATTTTCGGCATTCGAGACCGAAATTCCACGCTGCCGTATTTTGCCCACATGGTCGCGACATGGGTTTGCGATTACGGGTTGGGATCGTCCCGAAAGCTTGCGCGAAGGGCGGCTTCGTTTAGGAAATTCCCGAACCAAGGACTGGAGCGGGTATGATTCGTCTCATTGGCTATTTCTTCGGCATCGGCACGACGCTGGCCCTTTTGGTCGCGGCGGGCGTGGCAATTTATATCAGCCATTTGTCGAAGGACCTGCCCGATTACGAGGTGCTGGCCAAATACGAACCGCCGGTGACGACCCGCATCCATGCGTCGGATGGCGCGCTGATGGCCGAGTATGCGCGCGAGCGGCGGCTTTATCTGCCGATTCAGGCGGTCCCGGATCGTGTCAAGGCGGCCTTCCTGTCGGCCGAGGACAAGAATTTCTACAATCACCCCGGCATCGACGTGACCGGCCTTGGCCGCGCCATCATTGTCAACCTGCAGAATCTTGGCTCGGGCAAGCGCCAGGTCGGCGCCTCGACGATCACCCAGCAGGTGGCGAAGAACTTCCTGTTGTCTTCAGACCAGACCTACGAGCGCAAGATCAAGGAGATGATCCTCGCCTTCCGCATCGAGCAGGCCTACTCGAAGGATCGCATTCTCGAGCTCTACCTCAACGAGATTTTCTTCGGCTTCGGCGCCTATGGCGTCGCCGGTGCTGCACTCACCTATTTCGACAAATCGGTGAACGAGCTCACCGTGGCCGAGGCCGCCTATCTCGCCTCTCTGCCGAAGGGGCCGAACAACTACCATCCCTTCAAGCATGCCGATCGCGCCTTGGAGCGCCGCAACTGGGTCATCGACCAGATGGTCGAAAACGGTTACGTCACGCATGAAGAAGGCGAGAAGGCCAAGGCCGAGCCGCTCGGCGTCACGCCGCGCCGTACGGGCAACTATCTCTTCGCCGGGGAATATTTCACCGAGGAAGTGCGTCGCCAGATCATCGCGCGCTATGGCGAGAATGCGCTCTACGAGGGCGGCCTTTCCGTCCGTACGACGCTCGATCCAAAGATGCAGCTGATTGCCCGCAAGGCCATGCAGAACGGTCTTATGAAGTTCGATACGCTGCGCGGCTACCGCGGGCCGGTCACGAGCATCGACGTTTCCGGCGACTGGGGCGTGCCACTGGGCAACGTCAAGCGACTGGAGGACGTGCCGGAATGGTCGCTTGCCGTCGTGCTCGACAGCTCGGCCACCGGCCTGTCCATCGGCCTGCAGCCGACGCGCCAGATCTCCGGCGAAATCGTCAAGGACCGCGTCGAAGGCACCGTCAGCCGGGAAGACATGAGCTTTGCCATGCGCCACGTGGTAAACGGCAAGACCGTCAAGGCGAGGTCGCCGGCGGACGTGCTGAAGCCGGGCGACGTGATTTTCGTGCAGAAGAACGAGGGTTCGGACAACAGCTACAGCCTGCGCCAGGTTCCCGAAGTGGAAGGCGGACTGATCGCCATGGATCCGCATACCGGACGCGTCCTCGCCATGGTCGGCGGTTTCTCTTACGCGCAGTCGGAATTCAACCGGGCGACGCAGGCCATGCGCCAGCCGGGATCGTCGTTCAAGCCGATCGTCTATTCGGCCGCCCTCGACAATGGCTACACGCCCGCGTCGGTGATCATGGACGGGCCGATCACCATCCAGAGCGGCAACACGACCTGGACGCCCAAGAATTACGACGGAACGGTGGCTGGTCCGGCGACCTTGCGGTCCGGCATCGAGAAATCGCGCAATCTAATGACGGTGCGGCTTGCTAACGATATGGGCATGAAGCTGGTCGTGGAATATGCCGAGCGTTTCGGCGTCTACGACCATCTGGCGCCGTATCTGCCGATGGCGCTGGGATCCGGCGAGACGACGGTGATGCGCATGGTGTCGGCCTATTCGATCATGGCCAATGGCGGCAAGTCGATCAAGCCGTCGCTGATCGACCGTATCCAGGACCGCTACGGCAAGACCGTCTTTAGGCAGGACGAACGCGGCTGCGAAAACTGCAACGCTGCCGAATGGCAGAACCAGCCCGAGCCGGAGCTGGTCGATAATTCCGAGCAGGTGCTCGATCCGATGACCGCCTATCAGATCACATCGATGATGGAGGGCGTCGTGCAACGCGGTACCGGCGCCACCATCAACGAGCTCGGTCGTCACATCGCCGGCAAGACCGGAACGACCAACGACGAAAAGGATGCCTGGTTCATTGGCTATACGCCGAACCTCGTTGTCGGCCTTTATATGGGCTACGATCAGCCGAAAGGTCTTGGCAAAGGCGCGACCGGCGGCGGCCTTGCTGCGCCGATCTTCAAGGATTTTATGCGCGTGGCGCTGGACGGCACGCCCAATGTCGACTTCAAGGTTCCCGAAGGCATGAAGCTGATTGCGATCAATCGCAAGACCGGCATGCGGGCCAGCGCGGGCGACGCCGGAACCATCATCGAAGCCTTCAAGCCGGGTACCGGTCCCGCCGACAGCTATTGGGTGATCGGCATGGGTGCGGACGGCTCCAACGCCACCGGCGGGGCGCTGTCGCCGCAGGCCAACCAGGCCATCCAGTCGGGCGGCGGCGGGCTCTACTGACAATCGTTACATTCGGTCGGGCCCGGCTTGACGATCATGGTCGAGACGGCCCATTCCGCTTTACAGGGGCCGGTGCTTTACAGGGGACGGTGCCGTCCCTATGTATCGCGCCACCAAGCCGCCATTCAGCAACAGGACAGAACAGCCAGCCATGCGCGCGGAAACGCAAAATATTGTCGACGAGATCAGGCAGGCGATAACCCTGCTGAGGAGGCATCTTTGACTGGGACCAAGCCATAAAGCGGCTTGAGTACCTGAATGTCCGTGCCGAGGATTCGAGCCTCTGGAACGAGCCGTTGGAAGCGCAAAAGTTGATGCGCGAGCGCCAGGGCCTCGAGGAAGGCATTGCCGCGGTCAAAGGCCTCACCCAGGCGCTGGAAGACAATATCGGCCTGATCGAGCTTGGCGAGGAAGAGGGCGACGAGGGCGTCGTCGCCGAGGCCGAAGCGGCGATCCGCTCGATGCGCGGCGAGGCCAAGGCGCGGCAGATCGAAACGCTGCTGTCGGGCGAGGCGGACGCCAACGATAGCTATCTCGAAGTCCATGCCGGCGCCGGCGGCACCGAAAGCCAGGACTGGGCCTCGATGCTTCTGCGCATGTATACGCGCTGGGCCGAGCGCCGCCGCTTCAAGGTCGAGGTGCTGGAAGTGCATGACGGCGAAGAAGCCGGCATCAAGTCCGCCACGCTGCTGATCAAGGGCCACAACGCCTATGGCTGGCTGAAGACGGAATCCGGCGTGCATCGTCTCGTGCGTATTTCGCCCTATGACAGCAATGCGCGCCGCCATACCTCCTTCGCCAGCGTCTGGGTCTATCCCGTCATCGACGATACGATCGACATCGACGTTTCCGAATCCGACGTCCGTATCGACACGTATCGTTCTTCGGGATCAGGCGGCCAGCACGTCAACACCACCGATTCGGCGGTCCGCATCACCCATCTCGCCACCGGCATCGCGGTCGCCTGCCAGGCGGAGCGCTCTCAGCACAAGAACAAGGCCAAGGCCTGGGAAATGCTGCGCTCGCGGCTTTACGAGGAAGAGCTGAAGAAACGCGAAGCGGTGGCGAACGCCACGGAAGCGTCGAAGAGCGATATCGGCTGGGGCCACCAGATACGTTCCTACGTGCTGCAGCCCTATCAGCTGGTGAAAGATCTGCGCACCGGCGTCGAGAGCACCAGCCCGTCGAGCGTGCTCGACGGTGACCTCGACGATTTCATGGAAGCCTCGCTGTCGCAGCGGATCGAGGGTGGCGCTGGCGAGACGGTGGCAGACATCGACTGAGGCCGCCGGGCACCAATCCGGCAGGAATGTGGGTTCATCACGCGAGAGTTACGGCCATCGCGCGAGAGTGACCGGCTCTCAACTTGAACTTACCTGTCCTTCTACAACTTTGTTTTTCATCGAATTTCCCAAAGTTGGTTTCCGCTTTTTGACGCGGATGCTTCAGGCCTGCCGGCGCCCAGCCCGGAACCACTGCGAGCCGAATGCCGTTATTGGCGATCCCGCTGCCGGGGATTGATCAGGCCAGGTCTCGTCAATCAGTGCGGCAGGCTGGTTCCGGCTGCAGAGGTCGGCGTTCGGTTTGCGACAGCAATTCCTTGCGCCAACAAAGGAATCAGCACAGCATTCAATGGCTGGGGGGGAAAAAAGCATTTATGGCCGGACGCGGCGTATCTGCGACCTGACGATCCGGCCACTGGGAAGACACGTTCCGGGAACGGGCAAGCGAAATGCTTGACAACCGTTGATAGGAACTGCGCTCATGCCTGCTCTCACAACCAGACCGGCCCCAGTCGCCCGCACGGCGCGCCGACTCCTGAATTCACTTGTCGCGGCAGTGGTTTTGATTGCTGCCGCCATTCCATTTGCGGCGCCTGCTCTGGCGCATGATGCCAAGCCGACCGCGGCTATGCCGCAAGGTTGGAGCTATCCGTTCTCCTGCTGCTCTGGCTATGACTGCCGCGAGGTCTCCCAGACATCGATCAGCGAACGCCCCGAGGGCTATGTCATCAAGGGGACGGGGGAAGTCGTGGCCTACAGCGACAAACGCATCAAGAATTCGCCCGACGGCGAATATCACTGGTGCTCCGTTGCCGGCGCCAATGACGGAAGGACCATCTGCCTGTTCGTGCCACCATCGTCCTTTTAGTTTGATGTATGTCGCCGAGGCCTGCCCTTGGGCTTGACCAAGCGTGTGCAGCGGTTTTGGCATCGACATGCATCGATTGGGAACCTGCGCATTGCAGACGACAGGTCTGCTGACAGAGAGTTGTCAGGACCGTTTCTTTATGTTGCCTTTGCCGTAGGGGCGGCGGGCAATTGGGAGGATCGTTCATGACCATCAAGGCGAGCTGCCACTGCAAGGCGACGACGTTCGAGGTTTCGCAAGCGCCGCAGACGGTGACGCAATGCACCTGCTCCTTCTGTTCGAAACGCGGTTCGTTGTGGGCCTATTACGCCCCCTCGCAATTCAGGCTTACCAGCCCGCCGGAGAATGTTTCTTTCTACCAATGGGGATCGAAAACCGTAAAACACGGCTTTTGCGTCACCTGCGGCTGCGGCACCTTCACCGAAACGCCGGACTGGTCGACAGGCGAGCCGAATTTCGACAATCCGAAGATCAGCGTGAATTCGCGGCTGTTCGACGATTTCGATCTCGACAAGGTCGAAGTGGTGGTCATCGACGGCAAGAATCTCTGGTAGCCGGTCGAATTGCGGTGGTCGCGCGAGCCGCTGCAGCCGTGTGGAATTGAGCCGGGGAAAGCTGCAGCAGCGGCTTTTGCTGTTCCGTTTTTCGCCGCATTTCATGTTACAAGTCGCTGGAAGGGCTGATGCGGTGCGCCGTTACGCGGCCGTGGAATGGAGAGGGACCACCATATGAAAAAAATCGTGCTCGCCGTCGTGGCGACGGCTGTGCTCGTGAGCGCATGCACCACCGATCCCTACACCGGGGAGCAGAAGGTTTCCAACACCGCTGCCGGTGCCGGTCTCGGTGCGCTGGCGGGTGCCGGGCTCGGCATGCTTGCCGGCGGCAACGACCGCCGCAATGCGCTGATCGGCGCGGGCATCGGTGCGCTTGCCGGCGGCGCCATCGGCGCCACCATGGACCAGAACGAGGCCGAACTGCGCCGGCAGCTTGAGGGCACCGGCGTCAGCGTCACCCGCACCGGCGACCAGATCATCCTCAACATGCCGTCCGACATCACCTTCAACGTCGACCAGGACGCGGTGAAGCCCGGTTTCTATCCGGTGCTGAATTCGGTGGGCCTTGTGCTGAAGAAGTTCCGGCAGACCACGGTCGACGTGTTCGGCCACACCGACTCGACCGGTGGCGACGAGCACAATTTCGACCTGTCGCAGCGCCGCGCCCTGGCTGTCGCCAACTATCTGTCCGGGCAGGGCGTCGATTCCCGCCGCTTCGCCGTCACCGGCTTCGGCAAGACGCGTCCGATCGCCTCCAACGCGACCGCTGCCGGCCGGGCTCAGAACCGCCGCGTCGAGATCCAGCTGTCGCCACTCACCTGAGGGAAGCGCATGAACCGAGAGCGGCCCCGCAAGAGGCCGTCCTATGGTTATGCCGGACCGCCGGCAGCCGGCGGTCCTTCGTTCGTGATGTCAGGACCGCGCCGGCTGATCGACAATCGCGGCAACGATCCGGCGCACGATCGGAAGCACAATCAGCAGACTGGGAAACGCAACAAGCCATGAAGCGCCCCATGCATAGCTCCAGGCCGCTATAAACCCGTTCGTCCAGCCTGCGCCGATTGCCGTCGAAACCGCCGAGACAATCGAGGACATCAGGATCGAAAGAACGAACGGCATCACCACTGCGCCGTAGGAGGGCGGCAGCTTTCTCAACTTGAAGGTTCGGTCCGGTGATGCTTGCATCGAAATCTCCCAATCAGAAAATGTGCGTAAGCGCTTTTGTGAGGACGATCAGGCGGCATATGCCATCTGCAGCGCCAGTTCCCGAATGAAGTTTTGCAGCGAACGCGGCTCGCGGCCAAGGGCGGCGCGCAACGTCAGGCTGTTCCCGCCGAGTCCGTATTTGGCGTAGTGGCTGTGTACTTTGGCCAGCATCTGCAACTGGCGGTCAGTATAGGGAAGGCGGGCTTTCGCCGCCCAGTCTTGAAATGTCGGCTCGCCTCCTGAAATGGGCCGGCCAAGCGCTTCGCTCATCATGGCAACGACCTCTTCGCGGCTGTGCATACCGTCGGCGCACAGCTCAAGTGTCGCATAGGACAAACGCGCTTCGGTCAGTGCGATCGCCGCCACTTCAGCCACATCGCGATAGTCGACGCGAGCCAGCCTCGCCGTCTTTGGAAACGGCTCCGAGAAAACGCCATGCTCGACGACGGATGGCCAGGCCGCCGCGATATTCTGCATGAAATTGGCAGGGTGCAGAATGGTGTAGTCCATGTTCGTCGAATAGAGGGCAGCTTCGACGGGCACCTTGCTCGCATGGTTTTCCAGTCTCGTATTGGTGGGCTGGATTACCGACGAGAAGACGAATTTCCGAACGCCTGCTCGCGCCGCCGCCTCAACCATGGCAACCCCCATAGCGGCTTCGTCGGGAGTAAAGGCCGGTCCGATGTGGAAGACACCGTCGACACCTTCGACGGCATGTTCAAGGCTCTGATGGTTGCGCAGATCTCCGGTCGCGATCTCGGATGCGCCGGCTTTCCGGGCTTTTTCGGCGGCCGCGGCGTCACGAACAAGCGCTCGAACCCTGGCATTGCGGCGGACGAGTTCAGGCACCACCAAACCGGCAACGCGGCCTGCGGCGCCCACGACCAGGACGGTTGGACTGGATGTTCGCATGACGATCTCCTTCCCTCAAATCTGCCTTTCGGACCTGTTGCAGGGAAGATAAAATGTAGCGAACTGCGTTACAATTGATCGATTTTGCGATAGTTTCTCCCGATTTTCGGGAGAAACCCTGCGATGAGCCGGATAGACGATTTTGAAGCCTTCATTGCCATTGTCGAGCACGGCAGCTTGACGGCTGCCGCACGGCGGCTGAACCGCTCGCTGCAGTCAGTCAGCCGGTCCTTGGCGACGTTGGAGCATGCTGTCGGGGTTGAGCTTCTGCACAGAACGACGCGCCGCTCGACGCCGAGCGAAGCCGGAGCGGCTTTTTTCCAGCGCATCAAACCCGCCATCGAGGAAATAAACGAAGCCAGGCTTCAGGCGGCCAACCGACGATCGGAGCCGTCAGGCACTCTGCGCGTGAGTGCCCCGGTTCTGTTCGGCCCGGATTTCCTCGTGCCGGTCATCGCCGATTATATGCGGACATATCCCCGGGTTGAGGTTGACCTCCAGCTTTCCGATGAATTTGTCGATCTTGATGCCGAGGGCCTCGATTTGGCAGTCCGGATCGGCAATTTGCCGGATTCCAGTCTGCGGGCGAAGCGGCTGGGAGCGTTGCGGCGCGTCGTGTTCGGCGCGCCTTCCTACTTTCTGCAAAGCGGCCGACCGGCCCATCCGCTTGAATTGCCTGAGCATAATTGCATCGTACGAACCGCTGACGGCCGCCCGGGCAAATGGATGTTTCAGATTGAAGGCAAGCCTCGGCCGGTGAAGGTCGCGGGCACTTTCCGGTCGAATTTGATGATATCGATCTATGCAGCCGCGGTTCACGGATTGGGTCTGGGCTACTCGCCGCTTTGGCAGATAAAACACCTGGTGGACGATGGCCGCCTGGAGCTGGTTCTAACCGAATTCGAGCCGGTGCCGGTGCCGATACACGCCGTCTGGCCGGAAGGCAGATCCTCCTCCGCCAAAGTCCGCGCTTTTCTGGATCTGCTGGCGTCCCGCCTGGAGCTCAAGAACCTTTAGGGCGAAGCGATGCACAGCCCCGGAAATTTGCCCGGAAGGGTGTCATCTGGAAGGAGTTGCGCGTCCGCGCGACGCGCAGGCGTTGCAGTCTCAGACCTTGGCGACGATCCGCATGAAGGCCGGCATGTCGTCGCCGAAGCCGACGGTCGCGTCATTGTCTTCCTGCCGCTGGCGGGCAGGGCGCTCGCGCTGCGGCCTGGTGTCGCCGCGTTCGGGCGCGCGCCGTTCGTTGCGATCGGGCGAAGCCTTGCGCTCGCTGTTTTCGGAGCGGATCGCCTCCTTGCGGGCGTGCCGCTCGCCGGTGTCTGCGACCGCGGCTTCGGCCACGACCGGCTGTTCCTCGCTAACCGCTTCCGGCGCCGCTTCCTCGCTGCGCTTGGCGTGGCGTTCACGCGGCTTGCGCTCGCCCCTGTCCTTAGCGTCGTCCTTGCGCCCGGCGCGGCGTGGCGCGCCGCGGCCACGGCGCGGAGCCTCATCTTCGCCGCCCTCGCTGGCGACGACCGTCGACAGGTCGCCGTCGTGCCACTCGATCTTGGTGCCGATCAGCCGTTCGATGGCGTCGATGTATTTGGTGTCCGACTTGGTCGCGATGGTGAAGGATTTGCCCGAGCGTCCGGCGCGGCCGGTGCGGCCGATGCGGTGGACGTAGTCCTCGGCGTGGATCGGCACGTCGTAATTGAAGACATGGCTGACGTCGGGAATATCGAGGCCGCGCGCCGCGACGTCCGAAGCGACGAGGTAGCGCAGCTTGCCGTCACGGAAATTGGCCAGCATCTGCATGCGCGCGCGCTGGTCCATGTCGCCATGCAGGGCGCCAGCGTCGAAATCATATTTCAGCAACGAGCGGAAAAGCTCCGCCACCTCTACCTTGCGGTTGCAGAAGATGATGGCGTTCTTCAGCTCGGCATCCTCGGCCTTCATCAAATTGCGCAGCGTCTCGCGCTTGTCCCAGGGTTTTGGCCCGGATTTCACCAGCCGCTGAATAATGTTGGTGGCGGCCGACGCAGCCTTCGACACCTCGACGCGCACCGGCGCGTGCAGGAATTTCTCGGTGAGCTTGGTGATTTCGGGCGGCATTGTCGCCGAGAAGAACAGCGTCTGCCTGGTGAACGGGATCATCTCGCAGATACGCTCGATATCGGGGATGAAGCCCATGTCGAGCATGCGGTCGGCCTCGTCGATGACGAGGATCTCGACGCCATTGAGCAGGAGCTTGCCGCGCTCGCGATGGTCGAGCAGGCGGCCTGGCGTCGCGATCAGCACGTCGGCGCCGCGCTCGAGCTTCTTGTCCTGCTCGTCGAAGGACACGCCGCCGATCAGCAGCGCGATGTTGAGCTTGTGGTTCTTGCCGTATCTGACGAAATTCTCTTCGACCTGCGCGGCAAGCTCGCGCGTCGGCTCGAGGATCAGCGTGCGCGGCATGCGGGCGCGGGCACGGCCCTTTTCCAGCCGGGTGAGCATCGGCAGGACGAAGGACGCCGTCTTGCCGGTGCCGGTCTGGGCGATGCCCAAAATATCCTTGCCGAGCAAGGCATGCGGAATGGCGCCCGCCTGGATCGGCGTCGGCTCGGTGTAGCCGGCATCGGTAACTGCGGAAAGGACCTTCGGCGACAGGCCGAGGTCTGCGAAGGTCAACGCTTCTTGAGCGATCTGGGTGTCTGAGGACAAGTTTGGCTGTTCTTTGGCTGGTTCGGGGGCGCAACATAAGCAGTCGCGGCAAGCGCCGCGCGCCTGCAAGATTAGTATTGCAGGTAGGCGCAAGCCCACGATTTGTCAACACAAACGGGCGGCATTGGCGCGATTGTGAAGTCGTAACCTTAATCGCGATGGTTACCGCTCGTCGATGGCCCGCTCTTCAGGAAGGCGACATTCTCGCACCAGCGCAGGTGTTGCAGATCAGCAACGCCAGGGTGCATTCATTCTGACCACACCCCAAAGTCTCCGCTGCGTTTCTGGCAGCGGCCTTGACTCCGGCGATCGCGGCCGATGTCGTGGAATTGCCGGTCGCATCAACGTATAACTGGACGGGCCTCTATCTAGGCGCACATGTCGGCGGTGGCAGCAGCAAAGTAGACTGGGAATATACTGTTGGCGGGACGGCTGATCATGATGGCAGCGGCGCCCTGGGCGGCGTCCAGGCCGGTTACAATTTCCAGAGCGGAAATATAGTCTATGGCGTCGAGGCGGACATCTCCGCCGCCCACATCGATGGGAGCACGGCCTGTCCGAACGCCGCTTTCTCTTGCGATTCCGATGTAAAGATGCTCGGATCGCTGCGTGGCCGAATTGGCTATGCGATGGATAGGCTGCTGATCTACGGTACCGGCGGTCTCGGCTTCGGCACTGTTGAGATTAGCACAAGCGGTCCGATCGGGACCAACGGCACCTCGAAAACCAGAGCAGGCTGGACCCTGGGCGGGCCTGGAATATGCCTTTACCGATCACTGGTCGCTCAAGGGCGAATACAAATATTTCCGATCTGGGCAAGGGCGATTATACTGTCGACACCGGCCTGAATGTCGAAGCAAAGGTCCGCATACACACCGGAGTCATCGGCTTGAATTACAAGTTCTGATCGCAACGATCGGCCGCCGCAACAGTCTTGTGTTGTCAAATAGGAACCCGGCCTCGTGCCGGGTTTTTATTTGCACGGTCTGTTCAATACCTGAACTGTTCGGCGAGAATGCGCTCGTTCCACGAATGGTTGGGATCAAACAGCAGCGTCGCCGTCGCCGTCGGCGATTCCCTCACCGTGACCGTCGTCACCGCCTTGACCTCGGTGTGGTCGGCGGCGGCATTCACCGGCCGCTTTTCCGGCTCCAGAATGTCGAAACGCACGATCGCCTTGTTGGAGAGCAGCGCGCCGCGCCCGCGGGGCGGCAGCAACCCTCAGACCGGGGGCAGAGCCACCAGCGCTCCCCCGCGCGGCCTGATAGGGCCGGGGCCCGGCACAGTAATTTGTC
>NZ_JAMYSE010000087.1:0-26709 GCF_040321795.1 Mesorhizobium sp. M0244
GCTGGGGAGAAGAGGCGGGAGACGGCGTTGGCGACCTCTTCTCCCCTCGGGGAGAAGGTGGCCGCGAAGCGGCCGGATGAGGGGGCTTCGTCCAACGACGATCTCCTCCAGATCGTCCGCCGGGTCGAGGCGCTCGGCTCCTTCCTTGACACCGACGACGGCAAGAACCTGCTTGCCGGCACCAAGCGCGCGGCGAACATTCTGGCGGCCGAGGAGAAGAAGAAAACGACGATCGCCGAGCATGTAGAGCCGGCTCTATTTCGCGAGGATGCCGAGAAATCGCTGTTTGCGGCGGTCAATCAGGCCGAGAGGCAAGCCGGCGAAGCAATTCAAAACGAAGACTTTTCCGCCGCCATGCTGGCGCTTAGCGTGTTGCGCGAGCCGGTTGATTCATTCTTTGAGAAAGTCCTCGTAAACGACGAGGACCAGGCCGTGCGCGCCAATCGCCTGGCATTGCTCGCCCGCATCCGTGCGGCGACCGACCGGGTCGCGGACTTCTCGAAGATAGCCGGCTGACATCCGAGAAAAAATCATCGCTGCCGGCCATTCGAGCCGGCTTACAGTCATATGCCGATGATCTCTGCGTGGCAAAAGGGACATGTTCCCAACCCACGGAGGCTTTCATGAATTCCGCTCACGACATCCAAGTGACAGAAGAGACCGAGACGCTTGAACCCACCTCCGAAACGACGCTCGACAAGGCCGCTGCCGTTGCGGTCGAGGCCGCCGATCTGTCGGACGATGAGGACGGCGACGACGAAGACACCGACGACGAAGGTACCGAAGACGATAAGTCGGCTACCCTCTCGGACGACGACGAAGAAGACGAGGAAGACGACGACGACAGCGTGAAGGCCGAAAGCGCCGGCGAAAAAGACGCTGATGACGACGAAGAATCAGACGACGCCGACGATACGGACGAAGAAGAAGCAGCCTGAGATTTCAGGCGCTTCACTCCGCTTCAGTCAGTGAACCAGGGAACCAGGGCGGCGCACTCGCGCGGCCCTGGTCTCCAATGTTTCTTCAGGCGTTATTGGGGCTTGTCGGCGGCGGGGAGCGGCGCAGGCTGCGGTGTTGCGGCCTCGGGATTTTGGCTTGCCACCTTTGGATCGGCTTTGCTGTCCGCGGCGGGCGCGGCAGCAGTGGCCGGCGCGGCTTTGGGCGCGGGCGTTGCAAAGGCATCGCCGACGATACCGCCGCGAATGATCATCGGCTTTCCGGTGAAGCCATGGCTCGGCTGGCTCGGGATCGCCGCGACCTTTTCATCGGTGATGTTTTCATCGACGTTGGGCAGCGTCTCGCCGGACGCGATGATCGACGGTGTTTTCGCCCGTTCGAGCGCGCCGGCACTGACCACCGAGGGGGTCGCCGTCGTTTGCCCGAGAAAAACGAGCGACGAAGCCTGTGCCGTGCTGGTGATAGCCGCCAGACCAAGCGCTCCAAGGATACGCACCGAAAGCATGACAATTCCCCTTGCCCAAGACGACGGCACCCTAGCCGAGGGCAATTGATGCCGGCTTGCGAGGAAACATTGCATTTTAGCGATTTGCGATTCGCCGACGCCCGGACTTGCTCCGCCGGCGTCGCCGTATTAGGCACCCGCATCCGTGAGGTGACGACAGTGGCTGAAATTTGTGCCGTCGGCGAGGCGATGGAAAGGGCGTTGGCGCTGCTCGAGAGCGGCGATGTCGTCGCCATCCCGACCGAGACCGTTTATGGGCTGGCCGGCGACGCGACCAATGGCGTTGCCGTGGCTCGTATCTTCGAAGCCAAGGGCCGACCTCGCTTCAACCCGCTGATCGCCCATATAGCCGATCCGGCGATGGCCGAGCGCATCGCGCTGTTCGACCCGCTGTCGGAAAGATTGGCGCAGGCATTCTGGCCGGGGCCGCTGACGTTGGTGCTGCCGCAACGGCCCGGCAACGGCATTCATCCGCTGGTCACCGCCGGCCTGGAAACGATCGCGCTGCGCATGCCGAAAGGCTTTGGCGGCGAGCTGATCGCCAGGTTCGGCCGCGCGCTGGCAGCGCCCAGCGCCAATTCCTCGGGCAGGATCAGCGCCACGACGGCCGAAGCCGTGGCCGCCGATCTCGGTCCCCGGATCAAGCTTGTGGTCGACGGCGGCGCGGCGCCGGTCGGGCTGGAATCGACCATCGTCAAGGTCGAAGCTGGAAAGCTGCGGCTGCTGCGGCCGGGCGGGATTGCCGCCGAAGAGATCGAAGCAGTGGCCGGGACAAAGTTGCTGCGCGGCGCTTCGGGCATCGAGGCGCCCGGCATGCTCGCCTCGCACTATGCGCCAGGTGCGGCAGTGCGGCTCAATGCTGCGGAGGTCGCACCGGGCGAAGCCTTGCTGGCCTTCGGCCGCCGCCGTGCCGAAGGCTGGCGCGATGCAGCCGCCCTGCGCAACCTGTCGGAGACCGGCGACCTGCGTGAGGCGGCGAGCAATCTCTTTGCCTACATGCAGGATCTCGATGCCAGCGGTGCCAAAACCATCGCCGTCGAGCCGATCCCGTTCGACGGGCTGGGCGAGGCGATCAACGACCGGCTTTCGCGCGCCGCCGCCCCGCGTGACAAGATCGATCGAGCACCATAGTTTCCACCCATGAACGACATTTCGCCGGATATCGACCCCGCCCTCATCGAGCGCTTTGCAGCCATTGTCGGCGACAAATATGCGCTGCGCGACCAGCAGGACATCGCGCCTTACCTCGCCGAGCGCCGCGGACTTTGGCACGGCAGGACGGCGCTGGTGCTGAGGCCGGGCAGCGTTGACGAGGTTAGCCGCATCATGCGGCTGGCGACCGAAACGGGCACGCCCATCGTGCCGCAAAGCGGCAACACCGGGCTGGTCGGCGCCCAGGTGCCGGACGCTTCCGGCCGCGAGATCGTGCTGTCGCTGTCGCGGCTGAACCGCATTCGCGAGATCGATACCCTGTCCAACACGGTGACGGTCGAAACCGGCGTCATCCTGCAGACGCTGCAGGAAGCGGCCGACGCCGCCGACCGGCTGTTTCCGCTGTCGCTTGCCGCGCAAGGGTCCTGCCAGATCGGCGGCAATCTTTCTTCCAATGCCGGCGGCACCGGCGTGCTCGCCTATGGCAATACGCGTGAGCTCTGCCTCGGCGTCGAAGTGGTGCTGCCGACCGGCGAGGTCTTCGACGATCTGCGCAAGCTGAAAAAGGACAATACCGGTTACGATTTGAAGAACCTGTTCGTCGGCGCGGAGGGCACGCTCGGCATCATTACCGCCGCCGTGCTCAAGCTTTTCCCCAAGCCAAAGGGGCGCGAGGTGGCGTTTGCCGGCCTGTCATCGCCGCAGGCGGCACTCTCGCTGTTCAGCCTGGCGATGGATCGCGCCGGAGCAGCTCTCACCGCCTTCGAGCTGATCGCCCAGAGGCCTTACGACTTCACGCTTCGCCACGCGCAAGGCGTGGTGCGACCCCTGACCGGGGATTGGCCGTGGTATGTGCTGATGCAGATCTCGTCGGGGCGCTCGGCGGAGGATGCAAGGGCACTGATCGAGGAGGTGCTGTCGGCAGGCCTCGAGCAAGGGATCGTCGGCGATGCAGTGATCGCGGCAAGCATTGCCCAGGGCGACGCGTTCTGGAATTTCCGCGAAGTGCTGCCCGAGGCGCAGAAGCCGGAAGGTGCCTCGATCAAACACGACATCTCGGTGCCGGTGGCGTCAATCCCGCCGTTCATCGAAAAGGCCGCCGGCGCCGTGCAATCGGTCAGCCCCGGCGCACGCGTCGTCTGCTTCGGCCATATGGGCGACGGCAACCTGCACTACAACATATCACGGCCGGTCGGCGGCGATGACGAGGCGTTTCTCGGTCTGTACCACGCCATGAACAAGGCCGTGCACGACGTTGTGCGCTCGTTTCACGGCTCGATCTCGGCCGAGCACGGCATCGGCCAGTTGAAGCGGGACGAATTGATCGCGACGGCCCCGCCGATGGCGATCGAGCTGATGCGCAGAGTGAAGGCCGCTTTCGACCCGGCCGGCATTATGAATCCCGGTAAGGTTATCTGATCCTTTCGCTGGCTTGCGCCGGTTCGCATTCCGATAACCATCCGCCCCAGATCAGCAAAATTTAACCGACTTTCTTAAGCGCGGGGATAAGAAGCCCGCGCTAATGTTTCTCCACAACGAGGCTGGGAAAACCGGCCCGGAGAACCGGAAACACCGGCTCTCAGGAGAAACAGGAAAGGCACGATATGAACACTGGACTGAAGCCAGTCTGGGCCGGTCGCAATATGCGCCTCGACCCATTCCGCCTGCCGCAGGTGGTGAGCTACGCCACGCGCGACGACTATGGCGACGTTACCTTCACCATCGACCAGCGCGGCGCGGTTATCCGCCGCACGCTGGAGATGAGCGGCGTGCCGGCGATCATCGCTCTGCCCGCCAACGCATTTCGCGGCGTCGCCGCCCGCGCGATGGAGGATCCGGATGGCAATGTCACAGTGACGCTTGAGCTTCTGCACAACGACCCGATGCTGTCGGTGCCGCTGCTGGTGGCCGACGATCTCGACGATGTCGCCGCCGACTGGCGCGCCTGGGCCGATGCCTACCGCCTGCCGATGCTTCTGATCGAGGCCGACGGCATTGCCCGCACGCTGGAAGAATCGCTTGGCGCCGCCATCAAGGCGCTGCCGGCGCAGGACCGCCGCAAGGGCCGCGTCTCGACCATGCGCCGCCCACGCTTCCTGGCCCGCCGCCGCGCCGGCGACCTCGGCCTCAGGCTGGTCATCGGCGGCGAGGAGCTCATTTCGCGGGAATAGCTACACCAGCGGCTTCAGCGCCACCCAGACCGCGCCGCCGATCAGGCCGAGGAAGATCAGCCAGCCGACCTGGTTGTTCGATCTGAACAGCCTTAGGCACTGGTCCGGATCGTCGATGTCGAGCACGGCAATCTGCCGTGCCATATGGGCGCCGGCGGCGATCAGCCCGGCCAGTGCCGGCACCGGTGCCTGCGCCGAGGCAAAGGCGATGGCGAAGCAGACCAGCGCTCCGCCATAGAGCCCGACGAGCCAGGCCTTGGTATTGTCGCCGAACAGGCGTGCGGTCGAGCGCACGCCGACGATGGCATCGTCTTCCTTGTCCTGATGCGCATAGATCGTGTCGTAGCCGATCACCCACAGGATCGAGCCGATATAGAGCATGACGGCCGGGCCATCGAGATCGCAGAACTCGACCGCCCATCCCATCAGCGCACCCCAGGAAAAAGCAAGGCCGAGAACCAGTTGCGGCCAGTTGGTAAATCGCTTCATGAACGGGTAGATCGCGACGATGACCAGCGAGCCGATGCCGAGCAGGATGGCGAAGCTGTTGAACTGCAAAAGCACGGCGAGCCCGACCAGTGCCTGAACGACGACAAATATCCAGGCCTGCCGGCGCGTGACCTTGCCGGCCGGCAGCGGCCGTGAGCGTGTGCGTTCCACCTGATTGTCGATATCCTCGTCGACCAAATCATTGTAGGTGCAACCGGCACCGCGCATGGCGAACGCGCCAAGAAAAAACAGCAGCAGATACCACGGCGCCGGCAGCAGCGAGAGCAGCGGATCCGTAGTGCGCGGATAGGCGCTCGCGGCAAGTGCAGCCGACCACCAGCATGGCCACAGCAGCAATTGCCAGCCGATCGGCCGGTCCCACCGGGCAAGCTGCGCATAGGGCCACAATCCCCGCGGCAGCGCGCGATAGACCCAGTGGCCGCTCGGCGCATCGGCGACGCGGCCCTGGGCCGCTTTCGACTGGACGGTTTCCATTTTGCTGGAGTGGCAGCAGAGGCGAATGCCGTCAAGCGTGAAGCATGCCCGGCACGCTCGCCACGCGCAATCGCCGCAGGAGCATCCAAATGTCTTGACCCGTCGGGCGGGGCGCAATAGCGCAGTCTTGATCGTGGAACGGTGAGGAATCTGGGCATGCGTGTTTTGCTGATCGGCTCCGGCGGACGAGAACATGCGCTGGCATGGAAGATCGCGGCGTCGCCGCTGCTGACCAAACTCTACGCTGCCCCCGGCAATCCCGGCATCGGCCGCGAAGCCGAGCTGGTGCGGCTCGATATTGCGGATCACGCAGCGGTGGTCCGGTTTTGCCGCGAGAAAGAAATAGACCTCGTCGTGGTCGGGCCGGAAGGGCCGCTGGTCGCCGGCATTGCCGACGATCTGCGCGCCGAGGGCATCCGCGTCTTCGGCCCGTCAAAGGCAGCGGCACGGCTGGAAGGCTCGAAGGGTTTTACCAAGGACCTTTGCGCCAGATATGGCATTCCGACCGCCGCCTATGGCCGCTTCGGCGATCTGGCTTCGGCCAGGGCCTATGTCGAGAAGGCGGGCGCGCCGATCGTCATCAAGGCCGACGGCCTCGCTGCCGGCAAGGGCGTCACCGTCGCCATGATGCTTGACGAGGCGCTGGCCGCGCTCGATGCCTGTTTCGACGGCTCCTTCGGCCAGGCCGGCGCGGAAGTGGTGGTCGAGGAGTTTCTCACCGGCGAAGAGGCAAGTTTCTTCTGCCTTTGCGACGGCACCACCGCACTGCCCTTCGGCACCGCGCAGGACCACAAGCGCGTCGGAGACGGTGACACCGGCCCCAACACCGGCGGCATGGGCGCCTATTCGCCGGCTCCGGTAATGACGCCGGAGATCATTGACCGCACCATGCGCGAGATCGTCGAGCCGACCATGCGCGGCATGGCTGAAACAGGCGCACCGTTTTCCGGCGTGCTGTTTGCCGGGCTGATGATCACTGACAAGGGGCCGAAGCTGATCGAATACAACACCCGTTTCGGCGACCCGGAATGCCAGGTGCTGATGATGCGGCTGAAGGACGATCTCCTGGTCCTGCTCAACGCCGCCGCCGACGGCCAGCTGGCGCACACCTCGGTGCGCTGGCGCGACGAAGCGGCGCTAACCGTGGTGATGGCAGCCAGGGGTTATCCCGGCACGCCGGAAAAGGGCTCGGTCATTCGCGGCGTCGAGGCGGCGGCAGGTGACGGTGTCGAGATATTTCATGCCGGCACCGCCATCAACGGCGGCGCACTCGTCGCCAATGGCGGCCGCGTGCTCAACGTCACGGCGACCGGCCGCACCGTCGGCGAGGCGCAGAAGAAGGCTTACGCCGCGCTCGACCGGATCGACTGGCCACAAGGCTTTTGCCGCCGCGACATTGGCTGGCTGGCGGTGGCGCGCGAGCAGGCGAATTGACGCTTCAGGCGGCCCTCAGCCTCAGCGCAGGCCGCGGTCGAATCCGGTCGAGACGCTGCTGACCGCATCGGCGGTGGGGGCAATTCCAGACACCGATGCCAGGCGCTCTTCGTTTCGCGTCCAGGCAACATATTCGGCAATCCCGCGCGGAAGGCTCAGCGCCGCCTTCGCCGCAGGCATTTGAAAGCCGCTGCTGAACCTGGCCAGGCGCGCCCTGAATACCGCGACCATCTCCTCGAAGCTTGCTGGCGTCACGCTAGCATAAGTGATGGCGCCGCCGGCGAGCCCGGCTTCGCGTGAGAGCGGCACCGGTATCGAGGCGAGGTAATCCGGCTGCACGTCGATCAGGCCGCCGAACGGCCATTGCGCGAGCAATTCCGTCGCGTTCATCGGCGCGACGTTGACGTCGATGTCGTTGGGCGTGCCCGCAACCCTGTAAGGACAGCGGAACCGGCCACAATTTGCCCGCGCCGAAAACTGCCAAAGCGCATAGCCTTGCCAATTGCCCATTGGAAAATGCACGTCGATGTCGGGCTTGTAGCGCGCGTACCACAGCGGCAGCCGCGACAGCAGCCGGTATTTGTACTTGTTGTCGGCGATATGCCTGGCGGTTGTTCCATTGGTGTAGAGCACCGGGAAGCGGCCAAGCCGCCGATGCACCTGGCGGACGAATTCCTCGGCGTCGTCGAGCGACATCCACTGCGTCGGGTCGTCGTCCTCGATGTCGAGGGCAAGCAGGTCGTCCGGCCCGGGTTCGGCGAAATCGATGAAATGATTGGCCTGGCCGACCGGATTGCCGGGACGGGCGAGGTGATAGGCGCCCCATTTCAAGCCAAGCGCCTTGGCCACGACCTTGCGCGTCTGGAACAGCTCGCGCGCCACCGCATGGCGCTTCCAAAGCGTCTTGCAGAGCCGTACCTCGGTCTCGTCGCCGAAACAGAAATAGGGTGGCGGCATGCCGTCGGACGCCTTGTTGATGAAGCCGACAAGGCGCTTGTCGGTAGCAAGCTCTGCCCAGTCGATGGAATTGTATTCGTAGGCGTCGACGACCAGTGCCCGGTCGGCATCCTTCCACGGTTCGGAGAAATCCGAGGCCTTTGCCGGCGTCAGCGTCAAGGTCACGGCCGCGACGAGGAGAAGCGCTGAGCGGACAAGAGGGTGCGCCGGCGTTTTCAAACAGCAGGTCCTTGCTGGCCAAAGCCCAATCCTGAACCGCCATGGTTAAGGAAATGCTTTCGGCTGCGGCCCGCGGATGACACGGCTCGGACAGCTTCTCCGTCGATGGTTTTGATCGTCGTCAATGGCGAGAGGGGATTTGAAACGGGTCGGGCGCCGGCACTTGCGGCAGCGTCCCCTCGGCCTCGCGCTTGCGATGATGGGCCAGCGAGCATTGTGGCGAACACAGAATGCCGCGATCCGACCAATAGGATGCGCCGTTCTCGATCTTACCTTCATGATAGCAAAAACCGGCCGCCCGGTAGGGCAGGCCGCATTCGATGCAGCGATAGGCGTCAGGTCTGGCGAGCACGGGCGGTCCGATCCGGTATTCTTGATTCCGCCGGTCGAACGTGTCCGGCTTTGCCGAATTTAGCCTGCGTCGCAGCAATTGCAAAATCTGCGTGACAAAGTTTGACGTTTACGTAAAAAGAACATGGACAGGGAAGCCCGAAAGCAGATGGTTTTGCCTCGGCACGGGTCTTAAGTTGACCTGCCGGACTGCGGGGGGCCGGACTGAGGAGGGCCGGACTGAGGAGGAGCGAACGGCATGTATCGGGCACCGGTCGAGGAAATTGCCTTCACGCTGAAGCATGTCGCCGGCTTGAAGCCGGCGCTTGATGCCGGCACTTTTGGCGAATTCGGCGAAGACCTCGTCGATGCCATTCTGGCGGAAGCCGGGCGTTTCGCCGGTGAGGAGGTGGCGCCGCTCTACAAGATCGGCGACCAGCAAGGCGCGGTGCTCAACGGCGCTGCCGTCAAGACGCCACCCGGCTGGAAGGAACTTTATCGCCGCTGGATCGACGGCGGCTGGAATGCCCTGTCGGCGCCGGAAGCGTATGGCGGCCAGGCACTGCCGACCATGCTCGGCGTCGCCGCGCTCGAAATGTGGAACTCGGCTGCAATGGCATTCGGCATCGGTCCGACGCTGACGATGGGCGCGGTCGAAGCACTCGACAAGCATGGCTCGCAGGCGCTCAAAGCCAAATATCTGGAAAAGCTTGTCTCCGGCCAGTGGATGGGCACGATGAACCTGACCGAGCCTCAGGCCGGCTCGGACCTGAATGCGTTGCGCGCCCGTGCCGAGCCGGCCGGCGACGGCACCTACCGCATCTTTGGGCAAAAGATCTTCATCACCTATGGCGAGCACGATTTCACCGACAACATTATCCATCTGGTGCTGGCGCGGCTGCCGGACGCGCCGGCCGGCACGCGCGGCCTTTCGTTGTTCCTGGTGCCGAAATTCCTGGTCGGCGACGATGGCGCGCTGGGCGGGCGCAATGACGTCTTCTGCTCCGGGCTGGAGCACAAATTGGGCATCCACGCTTCGCCGACCTGCACGATGATCTATGGCGATGGGTTCGAAGGCACCACGCCCGGCGCGATTGGCTGGCTGGTCGGCGAGGAGAACAAAGGCCTCGCCTGCATGTTCACCATGATGAACAATGCGCGCCTTGCCGTCGGCATTCAGGGCGTCGCGGTTGCCGAGGCGGCGACGCAGAACGCGCTCGCCTATGCCAATGATCGCCGGCAAGGCAAGGCGGCAAGCTATCGCGGTGCCGGCATGGCGCCGATCGTGCATCACCCCGACATACAGCGCAGTCTCCTGACCATGAAGGCGCTGACCCAGATTGCCCGCGCCATCTGCTATTCCTGCGCCCACGCCATCGATCTCGCGTCGGAGAGCGAAGATGCAAAGCACTGGCAGGAGCGCGCCAATCTTTTGACGCCGCTGGCCAAGGCGTTTTCCACCGATGTCGGCGTCGAGGTCGCCTCGCTCGGCCTGCAGGTGCATGGCGGCATGGGTTTCATCGAGGAGACAGGGGCCGCAGCACTTTATCGCGACGCGCGCATTGCGCCCATTTACGAAGGCACCAATGGCATCCAGGCGATCGATCTGGTGATGCGCAAACTGCCGCTTGGCGGCGGTCAGCATGTGCATGGCTACATCGCCGAGCTCAAGGCCGTCGCCAATGCGGTGCGAACGTCGAATGTTGAGGGCTTCGGCCGCACCGCCGATCGCCTCGATCAGGCGCTCGACGACCTGTCACAGGCGACCCGTTTCCTGCAAGACCTGCTCGACCAAGGCCGTTCGGACGAGGCGCTGGCCGGCGCGACACCTTATCTCAGGCTGATCTCGCTTGCCGCGGGCGGCGTCTATCTGGCGCGCGGCGCGCTTGCCGATCAAAGCCGCATCGCGCTTTGCCGCTTCTTCGCCGAGAACCTGCTGGGCGAGGTGGATGCCCTGAGGGAGCGCGTCGTCGGCGGCGCCGAAAGCCTCGCGGTTGCCGGCAAGGCGCTGATTTCAGCCTGACGTTCGCAACGTGCCGAAATTCACAAAGGATCGATCCGTGACAGACCACATCCTCGTCGAGCGCCAGGGCGCCATCCAGATCATCCGCATCAACCGTCCGGAGAAGAAGAATGCGCTGACCCGCGCTATGTACGCGACCATGTCGGCGGCTCTTACCGGCGGCGACGCCGATCCGGCGATCCGCGTCCATGTCTTTCTCGGCGTGCCCGGCGCCTTTTCGTCCGGCAACGACCTTGCCGATTTCATGGTTGTTGCCTTAGGCGGCGACGGCGGCTCCGAAGTCTGGGATTTCCTGATGGCGCTGGCCAAAGTGGAAAAGCCGATGGTTTCCGGCGTCGACGGCATTGCGGTTGGCATCGGCACCACGCTCAACCTGCATTGCGACCTGACCTTCGCCACGCCGCGCACGGTGTTCCGGACACCCTTCGTCGATCTCGGCCTGGTGCCAGAGGCAGGTTCGAGCCTGCTCGCACCGCAGATCCTCGGCCGGCAAGGCGCCTTCGCGCTGCTTGGCCTTGGCGAGGGCTTTTCGGCCGAGCGCGCGAAGGCCGCCGGGCTGATCTACGAGATGGTCGAGGAAGAGGCCCTCGAAGCATCGGTGTTGGCGGCCGCCGGCCAGATCGCGGCCAAACCGCCGCAAGCCCTGAAGATTGCGCGCGATCTGATGCGTGGCTCGCGCGACGACCTTGTCGACCGCATCGGCCAGGAGAGCGAGCATTTCCGCGAGCGGCTAAAGTCCGACGAGGCCCGCGCAGCCTTGACCGCCTTCATGACCAGGAAAAAAGCCGGCTAGACCTTCTGGCCTTGTATCCCATCGTGGACCCGTCGGCAGCAGCCGGCGGGTTCTCACCACGATTTCTTTGTCACATCGCCATTTTTTTACATTCGGCCTGAGCCTTTGCCGAAGACGTATCGATCATGAATGTCTTGCCTTTGGCGTCGGTCATCAACATCATGCAATGCTTGATCGGTTTCGCCATTTTCATCATCTCGGCGCTCATCTTCGAGTCGGGCATCATGGTGCCCATATGCCCATCGGGCATGATCGCCATGACCTCCCCACCCTTCATCATCGTCATTGTCCCCATCGCGTCCTCCGCAAAGGCCTGCGAAGCAAAAAGGCCGACGAGACCGGCCATCGTGACCAACCTGAGTGAATGCATTGCGTCCTCCTGAATTTGCGCCTGCGGCGCGTTGAGCCCCTTTCATGGTTCGTCCCCGCAAGCTGGAACGTTTCACGCACACGAGATCGTGATAGTGAGGGTGGAAACGGAGGGATCTCCAGTCCATCGCCACTGTGATTTTGAGCGGTTAGCAGCGGCGCAGAATTACAGCTCTATAGTGATCCTTCGCGCCGGCCGGACATCTCCCCACTGGGGTGTCCCCACTAGGTGGGAGATCTCTGTCACCGCTGCTTTGGGATTCTATTGTGGCTCATGCCTGGCTGGTGGGCTTGGCGTATTTTCCGAAAACAGCCGCTACATCGCGGTCACTGGCAAAGTCGCCGCGCTGGGCTTCCGCCAACCCGGCCTCTATCTCGGCGAGTTGCCATTCCTCACGGGGCCACAAAGTCTTCGATGGCTCGCACAGCCACGTCGGAGCGCGAGCGGTGGAGCTTTTCGGCAAGCAAGGGCGAGCCTGTCTGCGGTTTCTTCCGGAACCCGCACGGTAAAAGCGATCATGGTCATGCTTTAGTGTGGCTCAGCTGTGATTGTTGGTGAGCCAGGGTGGTTCGTCAAGTTACCCCCGGGGAGCATCCATCGTCCTCTACGGATAAAGCCTCACCTTGTCCCAACCGCCCTCGGCGTTGCGCGAAAACACCACACGGTCGTGCAGCCGGAACGGACGGTCGTGCCAGAACTCGATGGTCTGCGGCACGATGCGGAAGCCCGACCAGTGTTTTGGCCGCGGGATGCCGCCGATCGCATGACGCGCCGTATATTCGGCGACCGCCTTTTCCAGCGCGAAGCGGCTCTCCAGCGGCCGTGACTGTTTGGAGGCCCAGGCGCCGATGCGGCTGCCGCGCGGACGCGTCGCGTAATAGGCGTCCGCTTCGGCGTCGGTGACGATCTCCACCGGGCCGCGCGCCCGCACCTGCCGGCGCAGCGATTTCCAGTGGAAGCACATCGCCGCTTTCATGCTGCCCAGAATCTCGCGGCCCTTGGCGCTCTCGAAATTCGTGTAGAAGACAAAGCCGCCCTCATCGAACCCCTTGAGCAGCACCATACGCACATTCGGCATGCCCTCGGCGTCGACCGTCGCCAGCGCCACGCTGTTGGGGTCGTTGATCTCGCTCTTCGTCGCGTCGTCGAGCCACGCCGCAAAAAGCCGGAACGGCTCCGCGGCCTCGGTAAAGTCACCGCTTATTAACCCAGTTTCGCTCATAGTTTTCCCAATTTGTCGCCGGCTGGGGAGATTGCCGATTGTCGCGTATCGCGCAAGCTTTTGACAGTGGGCAATGGAGCGTTATCGCTTCGGCCAGCGCCAAAGCAATGATCGTGATAGTCGTCCTGCCGCTTGCCGCCTGTGGCGGCGGCTTCAGCCTGGAGCAGGCGGAGGTCGACCGCTCGGTGCTGACCTCGAGCACGCCGGCCTCAGTCACGCCGCTCGATCAGGACCGCGCCTCCGACCAGGCCACGATCCGCAACGCCGTGTCCTCCGCCGACGTCGAGCAACTGGCCGGGCAGGCCGTTCCCTGGGCGAATGCCGACACCGGCTCACGCGGCTCCATTACCGAGCTCGCGGAATTCAGGGCTAACGGCGAGACATGCCGCCGCTTCACCGCGTCACGCGAAAGCTTCGACGGCGTCGCGCTGTTCAAGGGCGAAATATGCCTGGCCGGCGGCAGCATCTGGCGCTTGCAGGACTTCAAGGCGCTCTGATTTTCCGCCGGCAACATGGTGGTAAGCCACTGGAATTCCTTCCTATGCGAGCGCATATAGGAGGCGACTATGGACTCACTCCGTCTCCAGGGCAGGAAGCATGCGCGACCCCTATGAGGTGCTGGGCGTTGCCAAGAACGCATCGGCCAAGGACATAAAATCGGCGTACCGGAAGCTCGCCAAGAAGCATCATCCAGACCAGAATCCGGATGATCCCAAGGCGAAGGACCGTTTTGCCGCCGCCAACCAGGCGTACGAGATCGTCGGCGACGAGAAGAACCGGGCGGCTTTCGATCGCGGCGAGATCGACGCCGACGGCAAACCGCGTTTCCAGGGTTTCGAAGGCGCGGCCGGCGGTGCCGATCCTTTCGCCGGTTTCCGCCAGCAGCAAGGGCCGGCCGGCGCTCATTTCGAATTCCGCACGGGCCGTCCCGGCGGTGATCCGTTCGACGGCAACAGCGACATCTTCAGCCAGATCTTCGGCGATGCCTTCACCCAGCAGCGCGGCGCCGGCACGGGCGGCCGCCGTCAGGCCCCGACGGCCGCAGATCTCAACGTGACGCTGGACGTCACCATCGAGGAAGCCGCCACCGCCGAGAAGGTGACGGCGATGTTCCCTGACGGCCGCAAGATGGCGGTCAAGTTGCCGGCCTATATCGAGGACGGCCAGACCATCCGCCTGAAAGGCCAGGGTGAGCAAGGGCCGGGGCAGCCGGGCGATGCGCTGGTCAAGATCCGCTTTCGCCGGCACCCCCGCTACCGCGTCGAGGGCCGCGACCTGCATGTCGACCTGCCGGTGGAACTGGCCGATGCGGTGCATGGCGCCAAGGTGGCGGTCGAAACTCCGACCGGCAGGATTGCGGTCAATGTTCCCCCTTGGTCGAGTTCGGACAAGGTTCTGCGGCTGAAGGGCAGGGGCCTGCCGGAAAAAGCCGGCGGGCACGGCGACCTCTACGCACATGTGCGGCTGATGCTGCCGGAAGGCGGCGACGCCGAACTCGAGGCGCTGATGCGCCGTCGAAAGGGCTGACGGTCGAAAACGCTGGCGCTTGATACCGTGTGTGAAAAGCGGGCGTGAGTGGTTTCGTGCCGTCGATTATCGACAGGAAACGAGCAACCAGCGCCACTTACGGACGCTTCTGCGATGCACGGAACGTCTTGATTGGGCCAGGAGCGTTATCGCCGAACCACTACTCGGACGTCGCGTTTGGGCCGAAGCGGACTTGCGGCTTCGAGGCTCGGAATGTCAGAAGCGGACCTTGAGGCGCCCTGCGCACGTCGACGTGAACTGGACCCGTTGCGGACGTTCCTGAGCCGACTTCTTTTCCCGATAGACATTGGCCTAGAACAGCGTTCATGACCCATTGCTGACTGGCCTAGGCTTCCGGCGGGACGGCATACCTGCCTGCCTGGTCTCCGGAGCGATTAGGCAATCTTGTGAACCAAGTCTCGGTGGCGGCTCCGGGTTAGATGAGCTCTTATCACAATGGAAAGGGAACCTCGTGGATGGCCTGGGGAACTGATGGCTTCAAACCTAGGCGCACAGGAACATCATAGAGCCTGCCGCCGCCCAACCGGGGCTTGGTAGGACGAAGTCCAGGTACAAACACCCGTGCAACAGGCGATTCGGCGTTGTGCGTCAGGTTGACCGCAAAGATCTCAAGTTCCTGCTCGCGGCAGATGTCGAGGCAATAGTTCCAATCCAGTCGCAACTCGGCTGACGAGGCCTGAACTGCTGAATTGCCTGACAGGTGAGGACGGCGGTGAATGTTCTCGTCCATGTGCCACCGATAGAGGTGCAGCGCGCCGGGGGTGAAGGCCGCCGTGCCGGACATATCGGCGTTCCGTTTGAGCAGGGTAAGGTTCGCCTCACATTCTGCAAGTTCCCCCACCGCGCGCCGGGCCGCCTCCGACATGGATCGTCCGGCCGCGAATCCGAACGCAATCGCGCCACCCCCGACGTGATGAGAAATTGCAGCGACAATGGGGATGGGCAGGTCAAGCGTCAGGAGGAGAAGCCGCAATTCGCGGTACTGCGTCTGCAGCCAATCGGCGTATTGGGACGCCAGTCCATCCGACAGCGAAGTCAGGTCTATCCGAGGCAGAACCAGCCGATTGTACCACCATATGGCTGTTGCATCGCGCTCCACGACTTCGCAGAAGCCGCGCACGACCGCGTCCTCTATACTCGTTCCCCTCGCAAGACCATTGGAGTCCGCCGGGGGCAGACCTGATGACTCATCGTTGGGATACCCGAGAAAGCACAATCCCGCAGGCACCCAGGCCTCGCTCGTGCTGAAGCGCGGATCGCTCCGGATCCAGTCCAGCGGCTGCGACCTGCGCCAGCGGATCGGGACCGCGCGGCTATCATCGACGTTTTTGTTCCAATGCAGCCGCTCGCAATACTGCGCATCACTGAAAAGTGTGAGTGCAGGCGGCTCGATCACGCGCCCGCGCAATTCGCCGGCGCGGGCGCGTGAGAGTCGCTCATGAGGGATCATCTGGGCGAAATAGGTTTCATCGGCCTCATACCCGCAGGCGGTTGCCGCCTCCTGGGTGGTGTTGCCCCACCCTGACGCAAAACGAGAAGGTCTGGCCCCTCGTACGGGACCGACCGCGACCGTGATCGGGCATCCGAGCGTGGGATCGGTGATCACGATGGGGCCGTAAACCAGGCTTGACCCGCCGGCCCCTGCCTCGGACGCCTGCCGCTCCGGCATTATGGACCCTTCACCCAAGCACGGCCCTCACATGTTCAATCCTCTACACTATCGGCACCAATTGCTCATTCGCACGCTGACACGCACTGGAGTATGATGCAAACTCCTGCGAGACACTTTGATATCGTCAAGCCAACGTCGAACATAATACAACCCGCCGAGGGGAAGAATGAACGCGGGCGACAGCAATCTTCAGCGACGTCTGACGGCTATCTTGGCTGCTGACGTGGTCGGTTACTCGTCGCTGATGGCCCGGGACGAGGAGCGCACCTTTGCGCTCGTCAAGCATCTCATGCAGGACGACATAGAGCCTAGGATCACGCAGCACCGGGGACGGGTTGTGAGAACGACCGGAGACGGGATGCTCGCCGAGTTCCCAAGCGCTTTCGGAGCCGTGCGGTCAGCAGTGGAAGTCCAGGAACTGCTTGTCGGTCAGTCTTCGGGGAAGGCCAGCCAGGAAATTTTTCTCCGAATTGGGATCAACTTCGGTGATATCATTGTCGATACCGATGGCGATGTGTTTGGAGATACCGTCAACATAGCCGCGCGCCTGGAACAGTTCGCCAGCCCGGGCGGCATCTGCCTTTCCGGAAAGGTGCACGACGAAGTTCGCGACAAAATTCATCTTCCGTTTGAATATTGCGGCGAACAGCATCTCAAGAACATTCCGCGCCCGATTCCCGTATACTCGTTGTTCCACAAGCCCAAAGGGCTGCCACCTGCATCGACTGCACAGTTGGCTGGTCCGAGCAAGCCCTTCATCCTCGTTCGCCCGTTCAAGAGCGCGGGCGACGTCCAACCCTATTTCAGCGGCGGCTTCACCGAAGACATCGTCACGGAACTGACGCGCTTTACTCAGCTTACGGTTGCGTCCTATTACACGTCGACGCGGCTCAAGGATGTGGACCTGGTCGCGGATAACGGCGTGGATTTCGTCATCGAAGGCGGCATCCGCCGCATGGGCCAGCGAATGCGCATTACATGCGAGCTGGTCGACGCAACCTCGGGTGAGTGCTTGTGGGCCGAGCGCTACGACGGGGACGAGCAGGACATCTTCGATGTCCAGGACGAACTGATCGGAAAGATCGTCGGGACTGTTATCGGCCGTCTTACGGCCGCAGGCGCCGAGAAGGCGCGGCGTAAACCACCTGCCAATCTTGCGGCCTATGAGTGCGTGCTTCGGGGCAATGCCCTGCCCCTGGGCGACATCGCGGCCGAAATGGAGGCTCGACAGTGGTATCAGCGGGCGATCGAGCTCGATCCATCCTACGGGCGCGCGCACGCCAAGCTCGCCCACTATAAACAGCTTGAATGGTTTCGCGACATGGGGCCGTCGGATGCGGTGCTTGCCGAGGCTTATGACATCGCCAAAAAAGCGGTGGCGCTTTCCCCCAACGATCCAGTCTGCCTGAACATACTGGGCTGGGTGCTCCTCCACCGTCGTGATTTCGACGTCGCATCGCAGCTATACACACGCGCGCTCGAACTCAATCCGCACGATCCCGAGCAGGTCTCCTACCAAGGGACTTATCAAACATTTGCCGGCGAGCCCCAAAGTGCCTTGGACTGGTTCGAACGGGCGCGAGTGCTCGATCCGCTGTACGAGCCTTCATGGTATTGGCCGTTCCGCGGTCTTGCCCATTTCATTGCCCACCGTCCGGATAAGGCAGTCGTCGATCTGGGCCGCTCGTCCACCATGCCGACCTGGGTTAAGGTCTATCTGGCTGCAGCGAACGCCCTGCTTGGCCGAAACGAAGAGGCGAAGAGCTACACGTATCTGGTTCTGCGTGGCGCACCGGAGTTCTCCGGGCTGCGGTTCGCCACCAAGGAACCTTACAAGCTGGACGGAGACCGTAACACGCTGCTCAACGGCATGCGGGAAGCGGGATTGCCCGAGTAGGAACTGGCGACTATCTGCAGCCGAAGAGCACGGCCGTGGCGAGCTCGTCATGGTAGTGCCGGCCCTGGGCATATTTGTGATAGTTGTGGAGATAATCGATCAGATCGCCGCGGGTCAGGACCCCCCTCGGCACCTGGGGCACCACCACATTGATCAAGTTCGGTTCGTCCACGTGAACTTCGACAGACACTCCCGCTTCCACGATGTCTTCCAGCACCATCTTGAGATCACGCTTCAGGTCCGCATAGGCGGCAGCATCCGGGATCGCGTCGCCCCCGTCGAGAGGGTCATCCCCGTAGATTATGGGCTGCCCATTCAGATCTTCTATCGTCAGTGTCTGCGAATGTGGCGCTGTTCCGGCGGCGGTGGCCTGGACCCTGATGTCGCCGATAACACGGCCTGCTTCCGGGCGAAGTCTTATAGTATCACCGACGGCGAAAATCTGCCGATCAATGGTAATTGTTAGAGGATTTGTTGAATCCATGGACAGGATACGTGACGAGGCCGGCAAAAGCTTGAGCCAGGCCCCTACGATCGCTGCGCCGATCTCTTGGACTTGCCGACCTGGCTTCAATTCTGCCCTGGGCATCGCCGAGGCTCCCCTCCGAGGTCAATGCAAATAGCCTAAACGCATTTTGCATCTGTCGCAAGCAGTGCGCAGGCGGCATGCTCGCATCGACTCAATGTTTTCGTGGACAGAAAACCGTATTGGGAGCATTCTGATCCTCGCGGTATCAGTAACGACAGCCGGAGGATGCACGAATGATACTTGCTCAACTTCGTGTGCTGTTGATCGGCTGTCTCCTCGCCGCTGTCGGAACAGTGAGACCGGAAGCGTCAAGCCAGGAGGGCTTCACCGACAGCGGTAACATCGAAAAGACTTTCATCGTCGACATCGCCAGGGCGGAGGAGTTACGCAGGGATATCGGCGCGCTGAACAAGTTCATCGCAGGCAAGGGCAAGCTGGAAGCGGTGGATATGCCGGATATCGGTATCAGCATCGTGACGGGGACCTTTTCCGAGAGCGAGATCAAAGAGCTGCGCTCCAGGGGATATGAGGAGCCGGATCCTTTCGTGGTGAACCTGTTCGATGGGGCCACCTGCGAGGGGCCGGAACTCCTGGGCACCTCGCCGACTGCGGACATTGTCCCTCCCAGCGTCTGCAGGGTCGTCGGGTCACCACAGGCGGTGGCTTCAGGATCGCCCACCGTGTGGATCATCGACAGCGGAGTGGATTGGAGCGTTGTCACCGCGGGGCTCCTCAAGGTTCAGGAAGCCATCGATTGCACGAGCAGCCCATGCCAGACCGTGTCGAGCCTCGACGACACGGTAGGGCACGGGACGATGGTGGCAGCAGTTATCGGCGGAAAGCGTGTCCAGCAGGGCAACCAGTATGTAGGTCTGGTTGGTGTAAGCCCCGACGCCCCGCTCAAGATCGTAAAGGCCTTCAGTAAGCTGAAGACCGAAATTATCGGCCCGCCTCTTCTCGCCCTTCGCCATGTTCGGGACAACGCGGTCGCTGGGGATATTCTGAACGTGAGTTGGGGTGCATTATATCTGGAGAGCACCAGACGCGGAAGCACGCTGCAAGATCTTAAATTTCTCGACGCCCTTCTTTATCAGATCGCCGACCGCCAGGTGCGCGTTGTCGTAGCGGCGGGCAATCCCCGGGAAGACGAAGAGGGCCCTTGGGTACAGTCTTATTTCCCGGCCAATGCAGCGACTTATTTTTCGCCTGTGACGACAGGAAACAAGGTGGGAGCGATATACAGCGCGTCGGCTTCCAACAGCGAATATATTCAGGTGGCAACTCCTGGGAAATGCCAAGGCATCAGCAACGCCTGGTGCGACACGCTATGGCGCGGGGGGGCGTTCGGCGCGTCCTATTCCGAACCGGGCGTCAATGTCCTGTCACTGTGGAAGAGCCGAAAGAGCGGCAAGCTCCGGAGGAACATCTGTTCGGGCACATCTTTCGCAGCCCCGGCACTTGCCGGCCTTTTGGTTCGCAACGCGCAGCCGACGAACAAGGCTCTGATAACGGGAAGTCTTATCCCGAATACGGATCTGGTAGGGTATATGACCGCGGGTACGCCGGTGAACCCAAGTTCGGACGAGCCTAAATGCAACTGACCCGAAGAGCAGCGCTGCAAGGTTTGGCCTTGGCGTCCGCGTTCGGTAGCGTGCGTCTGGCCGGTGCCTCGCTTGTGGACGAAGATCCTCGCCTTCTGCTCGTCCACGTGCGCGGCGGACTCGATGCATTAGCTGCCGTGCCGCCCTACGGCGATCCGCATTTTGCCTCGGCGCGCGGGCCCCTCGTGCCTTTCCCGAACTCCGGCGTCGCCGAGATGCTCAAGCTCGACGGGTTCTTCGCACTTCATCCGGCGCTCGGGCCACTCCTGCCCTACTACTCGTGCGGCGAGTTGCTCATCGTGCCCGCGACCGCCATTCCGGATGCGGGCCGGTCCCACGCGGCCGCCCAGGCGGCGCTGTTCGACGGCGATATCGACGGCGGCAGCGCCGGATGGCTCGACCGGGCTTCGTCTGTACTGTCGCGCCGGCAGAAGGCGGTGTGGCAGGCCAGACCGGCCGATCGATCGATGGACATGCTGGCCGATCTTGCGCTGGCCAATCCTCGGCTCGACCTCGTCCGCCTCTGCGCCGAGGGCACTTGGCCGTCCGGCGGAAAGGGCAGCGAAAGCCTGCTGGAACAACATGCCGCATGCGACGCGGTTCGCTTCGGCGACGCGGCCAGGAGCGCGGCTCTTGCCCTGTCAGCTACCGGCGGACCGCGGATCGCGATGCTCGAGGTGGCCGGCTTCGACACGCATGTGGCGCAGGGAGCGGACTTCGGAAGGCTGGCGCGGAGTTTGAATGGGCTGGCGCGGGGTCTCATTGCATTTGCCCAAGCGTCCGGGCCTGCCTGGAACAGGACGGCGGTGCTGGTGGTCACGGAGTTCGGCCGTTCCGTAGTGCCCAACACCGACGGCGGCACTGATCACGGGGCCGCGAGTGTCACATTGTTAATGGGTGGCGCCGTTGCCGGCGGGCGAGTAGGCAATCGGTGGCCCGGTCTTGCTCGAGACCTGCTTCATGGCGGAACAGACTTGGCTGCTACGACGGACGTACGATCGATCATAAAGGGCGTGCTGACGGAACACCTGCGTCTTCCTGACCGAGCAGTGGCTAAAATTTTCCCAGGCGCTGCCGGGATACCGGCGGTGCGTGGACTGTTTATCAGGAGCCTGTCCAGGCGGAGGTTAGACCGCTTCGACGTGATCTCCAGCGCGGTTTAGCTTCTTATCCGCGTTTTCGTCGGCTACGGGACGCATCGGACTGCAATAGGCGACGCCTAATCTTAAGTGGCCGCTTCTAAGAAGCTTCCGGAATGACGGCTATTGTGAAGGGTTTCGAATGCCGGCGCCTATAATGTCCGGTTTAAGGCAATGGCCGAGCTAACTTGAATGGCCGAGATTAGGCGCAAAGCGGTCGCCCACGGCCCAAAGTATGGAAGTCGGCTTGGGGTCATGAGAGTGACTTCGGCCACTGGCCAAAGAACTTCCGCCAAAGGGTCATCTTCCCCCGTGCCACACCGATACCAGTGTCGGATTTTTCCACTGGCCACGACCGCAAGGTCAAAGCGCTACAGCGTCCTTTGCACGTCCAAAAGGACGCGCGGCTCTGTTGAGCAACCGCTTTGTCCCCCGAACTGTCCGCTTTGAACGCTTGAAGGGGCACTGTGGCTGTGCGATAGGCACTCCACAAAGCAGACAACCTTGCGGAGAGCGCTGACATGGCGGGTGGACGGGGCCTTATGGCCGGCAAGCGCGGCCTTATCCTTGGCATCGCCAACAATCGCTCGATTGCTTACGGCATCGCCAAGGCCTGTGTCGATCACGGCGCCGAGATCGCGCTGACCTATCAGGGCGAGGCGTTCAAGAAACGCGTCGAGCCGCTCGCGGCGGAACTGGGCGCGCATGTCGCGGGCCATTGCGACGTGACCGATCCGACCAGCCTCGATGCGGTGTTCGCCGACATCGCCAGCCATTGGGGCAAGCTCGATTTCCTGGTCCACGCCATCGCCTTTTCCGACAAGGACGAACTGACCGGCCGCTATGTAGAAACGACGCGCGACAATTTCCTGCGCACCATGGATATTTCGGTCTATTCCTTCACCACCATCGCCAAACGTGCCGAGGCGCTGATGACCGATGGTGGCTCGCTGCTGACGCTTACCTATTACGGCGCGGAAAAGGTGATGCCGCACTACAACGTCATGGGTGTCGCCAAGGCGGCACTCGAGGCCAGCGTGCGCTATCTGGCCGTCGATCTCGGCGCCAAGAAGATCCGCGTCAACGCCATCTCCGCCGGCCCGATCAAGACGCTTGCCGCATCCGGCATCGGCGATTTCCGCTATATCCTGAAGTGGAACGAATACAATTCGCCGTTGAAGCAGACGGTCACGCAGGAGGAGGTCGGCGATTCCGGCGTCTATTTCCTGTCCGACCTTTCGCGCGGCGTCACCGGCGAGATCCATCATGTCGATTCCGGCTATCATGTCGTCGGTATGAAGGCGGTCGACGCGCCGGATATTTCGACCGTCAAAGACTGACGCCACCGCCTGACCTCTTCCGGAAGACCTGATGTACCCGCTCGTCTATATCGTGCGCCACGGCCAGACGGCGTGGAACGCCGAGGCCCGGCTGCAGGGGCAGGCCGATACCGACCTCAACGAGCTTGGCCGCGAGCAGGCTAGCCGCAACGGGCGCAGGCTGGCCGAACTCATCGACAAGCCCGAAGATTTCGACTTTGTCGCCAGCCCGATGCGGCGCACGCGCGAGACGATGGAGCGCCTGCGCGCGGCGATGAAGCTCGATCCGCACGCCTATCGTACCGAGCCGCTGCTCGTGGAATTGAGCTTTGGCGACTGGCAGGGTTTCACCTTTGCCGAACTCGAGGCGAACAATCCCGGTTCGACCAGGCGCCGCCGGCTCGATAAATGGAATTTCCAGCCGCCCGGCGAGGGCGCCGAAAGCTATCAGATGCTGCTCGAACGGGTGAAGCCGTGGTTCGACGCGCTCGATCGCCAGACGGTCTGCGTGACCCATGGTGGCGTCATGCGCGTAATGTTCCGCTTGGTGCTGAGGATGTCCGAACAAGATGCGGTCAGCATGGACGTGCCGCAGGACCGCGTGCTCAGACTGGACGGCCGGCGCCTGGAGTGGCTTTGAGACCGGTGACGTATGTTGAGATCAGGTCAGGCCGGCATCAGCTGAATATCGACGCGCCCTATTCGGTCGATCCGGTGTCCGGCAGTTCCATGTCGGTGACGACGTTCTCGCCATTGGTCACGTCATAGGCGAGGACGATGTCCATGCCTGGCTTCAGCGCATCGAGGTCGGTTTCGGCGTTCAGCTTGTAGGACTTGCCGTCGTCCAGCGTCAGCGTCAGCGCATCCTTGTCGACCTTCTTGATCAGGCCTTCGGTCTGGCCGGCGAAGGCGGCGGTGGAAATCAACAGCGTGGCGGCAACAGCGCCAATCAGGATACGCATCATCGTCCTCTTTAATCATTGCCGGTACAGCGGCTCGGTCCAACGGAACGGAACTGAGCAGAAACCAATCGAATGTGTCAAAACTAAATCCGCCGGATCACAGTTTGACCACTGTGGAAAACGCCAATAGAAGGCAGGTTACAGCGCCGCGCGTCCTCCTGGACGCGCAAAGGACGCTGTAGCACTTTTGATTTTGTGCATGATCCTTTCCGAAAATCGCTCCGATTTTCGGGGTCATGCGCTGGGCCGGCTCCGACGCCGGCAGGGCTGGTTCCATGTCGCACAACACGTACGGCCATCTTTTCCGCGTCACCACCTGGGGGGAAAGCCACGGGCCGGCGCTGGGCTGCGTCGTCGACGGCTGTCCGCCCGGCATCCGCTTCAGCCGCGACGAGATCCAGGCCGAGCTCGACAAGCGCCGCCCCGGCCAGTCACGTTTTGTGACGCAACGTCGCGAACCGGATGAGGTCAAGGTCCTGTCCGGCTTCATCCTCGATGAGGACGGCGAGACGATGATCACCACCGGCACGCCGGTGTCGATGCTGATCGAGAATGTCGACCAGCGCTCGAAAGACTATGGCGACATCGCCCGCCAGTTCCGGCCGGGCCATGCCGACTACACTTACGAGGTCAAATACGGCCTGCGCGATTACCGCGGCGGCGGCCGCTCCTCGGCGCGTGAGACGGCGGCGCGGGTGGCCGCCGGGGCGCTTGCCCGCAAGGTCGTGCCAGGAATGGTGGTGCGCGGCGCGCTGGTCTCGATGGGCGAAAAATCGATCGATCGCGCCAATTGGAACTGGAATTTCGTCGGCGACGCCGAAAACCCGTTCTTCACTCCCGACCCGGCGTCGGTCGCCGTCTTCACCAAATATCTGGACGGCATCCGCAAGGCGGGCTCCTCGGTCGGTGCGGTCATCGAGATCGTCGCCGACGGCGTGCCGGCGGGGCTTGGTGCGCCGATCTATGCCAAGCTCGACCAGGACATCGCCTCGGGCCTGATGTCTATCAACGCCGTCAAGGGCGTCGAGATCGGCAACGGTTTCGAGGCCGCCCGCGTCACCGGCGAGGAGAATGCCGATGAGATGCGCATGGGCAATGACGGCAAGCCGGTCTTCCTGTCCAACAATGCCGGCGGCATCCTCGGCGGCATCTCGACCGGCCAGGCGATCGTCGCGCGTTTCGCGGTCAAGCCGACCTCGTCGATCCTGACGCCGCGAAAGTCGATCGACAAGGACGGCAACGACGTTGAGATCATGACCAAAGGCCGGCACGATCCATGCGTCGGCATCCGCGCCGTGCCGATCGGCGAGGCGATGGTTGCCTGCGCGATTGCCGATCATTATCTGCGTCATCGGGGACAGACAGGGAGGGAGTAGGGGAGTAGGGGAATATGTTACGCAGCTCTCGCGACAGCAATTTCGCTTTTCCCTACTCCCTTACTGCCTTACTGCCCTATTCCCCTACGAGTGAAACGAGCGCCTATGCCTTACGACCAGAAGAAGATCGTTGAAGCCCTGCGCGCCTTCGAGCGCGGCGAGATCGTCGTCGTCATGGACGATGACGGCCGCGAGAACGAGGGCGACCTGATCGTCGCCGCGGTCCATTGCACGCCGGAAAAAATGGCGTTCATCGTTCGCAACACGTCAGGTATCGTCTGCACGCCGATGCCGCGCGAGGAAGCAAAGCGGCTCAACCTGTCGCCGATGGTCGCCGACAATGATTCGGCCCACACCACCGCCTTCACCGTCAGTGTCGACTTCAAGCACGGCACCACGACCGGCATTTCGGCGGACGACCGCACGCTGACGGTGCGCAATCTCGCCAATGGCAATGTTGGCGCTTCCGATTTCGTCCGCCCCGGCCACATCTTTCCGCTGATCGCGCGTGAAGGCGGCGTGCTGATGCGTTCGGGCCATACCGAAGCCGCGGTCGACCTCTGCAAGCTCGCCGGCCTGCCGCCGGTCGGCGTCATTTCCGAGCTGGTCAATGATGACGGCACCGTCATGCGCGGCCCGCAGGTGCAAGCCTTCGCCGAAAGGAACGGCCTGAAGCAGATCTCGGTCGCCGACCTCATCGCCTACCGGCAACGCAAGGAAACGCTGGTCGAGCGCGTCGCCTGTTCCGATATCGAGACGCCCGGCGGCAAGGCACAGGTCTTCACCTACACGCTGCCCTGGGACTCCATGCATCATGTGGCGGTCGTCTTCGGCGATATCCGCGACGGCGTCGAGGTGCCGGTGCGCCTTCATTCCGAGGACGTGGTCAGTGACGTCTTCGGCACCAGCCACGGTCTGGACGCCATCATGAAGGCGATGGGCGAGCGCAAGCGCGGCGTTATCGTCTATCTGCGCGAAGGCTCGGTCGGCGTCGCCCATCAGGAGCGCAAGCGGCCGGCTGCCGGCGACCGCGAGGACCATGAAGAGGCGCGCCGCCGCGAAAACGAATGGCGCGAGATCGGCCTCGGCGCGCAAATCCTCAAGGATCTCGGCATTTCCTCGATCAATCTGATCGCCTCGCGCGAGCGCCATTATGTCGGCCTCGAAGGCTTTGGCATCCACATCGCCAAGACCGAGATTCTCTGAGACGGAGCTCCGGCACGCCGCGGTCTCTTGATGAACTGTGACCAGTCCTCAGCCCGATATCGCAGTCGCTCAACCAGTAAATTGAAGGCCGGCCAGTAAGGCGGCGTCAAAGCGCATGCCGAGACGCGCCTCGAGCCTGGCCGCAGCGCGCGTAACCGTGCTCCCCCGAATGGCCGCCCCGCGGCATTTATGAAATTTGTGCATAGGGGCATGCGGAATCAAACCCCTAATCGCGAGCGCTGCCCCACCTCTCATGATTGCTGACAATGGCCTTTGACATAAGCTGCAGCCCGCCGATCCGATCGGCGGTCGAGGCACTTGTACGGCGGATATGAGGTGCAAG
>NZ_JAMYSE010000088.1:0-26658 GCF_040321795.1 Mesorhizobium sp. M0244
GCGGTTGTTGCCGGCGGCAATGAAGTCCTCGTGCCGATAGCTGCTCGAGCGCATGCCGAGCGGATCGAACAGCAGGCTCTTGGCCAGCGGCGCCCAATCCTGTTTCTCGGCGTGGGCCACTGCCTCGGCGCCGATCGTCGTGCCGAAATTGGCGTAGTGATAGGAGATGCGGAAGGGATCGAGCGGCACCATCCACAGGCCCCCGACGATCTGCTTGCGCTGGAAGCCGAGATCCTCGAGCTCGTCGCCCGCCGCCATCGGCAGGCCCGAGCGATGGGCGAAGAAATCGCCGATGGTGGCGTTGCCCGAGACATAGTCGAGATTGAGGTGGAAGCCGTCCCAGACCTTGCCGACCGGGGTATCCCAGTCGAAGCTGTGGTCCTTCGTCATGGCGATGGCGGCCACCGTGGCCGAGATCGACTTCGACACCGAGGCGACCTGGAAAATGGTAGTGCTGCTGACCTTAGAGGTGTCGTCCCGGTTGTCGCGAAGGCCATAGCCTTCGTCAAAGATCATCTTGCCGCCATGCACCACCGCCACGGCGAAGCCGGGAACATTGGATGCTTCCTTGACTTTCTTGACGATGTCCGGCAGGGCGGCCACAGCCTTCTCGACACCGCCGGGATACAGCTGCATAGCATCCTGCGGCGGCGATGGTCCAAGCTCCGGCACGTAGGACTGCGCGGCTGCCATGGCGGGCAGCATAGTAACGAGGGAAAGTACCAGGAGAGCAGCGGCCTTCTTCATTGCATGTCCTCAAACTTGCACCGGCAGATGATCGGACCATACGCGGCAAGATGAAAGATGGTTACGGTTATTTTCTACTGATATGTTTAAGTCCAAAGATCAGACAGAGACGGCGGCTGCGCGCATGTGATTTCGGGACCTGGCGAAGTATCCGCGTTACATACGCGGGCGGCAATTGGATGGGACTGCGCGGGAGAACGTCAACTTTCCAAGCCCGGACGGCAAATGGCATCCAATCAGGAGTTGTTCGCCAACGGGCTGGCGGCCAACCAGAAAGTCATCGAAGCCAATTATATGGCCCATCGCGAGGCCCTATGGCCTGCTGCATGGGGTCCTGATGGCCGAGGGGCCGGGACGCTTCGTCTTCACCGATCTTGCAGTGTAAAGCCGCTTCGGCCTATCAGGAGTATTCAATCGTTGGTTGATCGCTTTTACAACGACTCATTCCTCGCTGCCGTCTACGACGCTTGGCACCCCAGGGCTGCACGTGATGACTATGATTTCTATCTGCCCCGCATCATGGCGGCAAACTCGGTGCTTGATGTTGGATGCGGAACAGGGACCCTCCTTCACGAGGCCCGCAAGGCCGGTCATCCAGGGCGGCTCTGCGGCATCGACCCGGCACCGGGAGTACTGGATCGCGCACGTAAACATTCTGACATCGAATGGGTTCTCGGTTACCTCCAGTCGCAAGACTGGGTGGCTCAATTCGACCTGATTGTCATGACCGGCCACGCGTTTCAGTCCATGGCCAGCGATGAGGAACAGCGAGACTTCGTGGTGGCCGTCAGGCGTGCCCTTGTGGCGGGCGGGCGCTTTGCCTTTGAATTGCGAAACCCTTTGGCACGCGCTTGGGAACGCTGGACACCGGAGAATGCAGTCAGTGTTGAAGGACCAGGCGGGTCTTCTGTGCTGATCACGACGGAGTTGGTTTCCGGTTTCAACGGCCGAACGATTACGTTCACGCACACCTTCAGCGGTGAGCACCCAAGCCTCCCGCAGGTGAGCCAGAGCACCTTGCGATTCTTGGACGCGGATGCGCTGCGCAAACTGCTAGAGGATGCAGGTTTGAGGATCGAACAGCAGTTCGGCGACTTTGACGGTAGGGCGCCAAGTCCCACAAGCCCCGAGATCATCACGTTCGCAATGCGTTGAGGCGGACAGTCCGCTCACCAACAGACAGAGCCGCTTGCCGCTCGTTCAATTTTGGGCCGAGAGCGGACTGGTGGCTTTCGGGCGAAATGATCAAAAAGTTGCCGTTCCCCAGACGACCTCGAAGCGGTCAGATGGGGTTCCTCTAGACTTCGGCTTTTCGGCGATCTAGGTTGGTGCTTCTGCGAGCCCGCAACTGCATCAGGTCTCTGCCCCTTCGCATCGCCTGCCGCGATTTATTGCGGTTCGGGCCTGCGCTTCAGCCCTTAATCCAACGTAATCTCACCGTGCAAGCGGGAGGAGTTTCCATGGCCAATGCCCGATGCGCCTGCGGCGCTCTTAGACTGATGCTTAACGAACCGGCACAATTGACTGCGCTGTGTCACTGTTTCGCTTGCCAGCTAAGAACTGGTGCGCCGTTCAGCGCCAATGCGTTCTACTCGATTAACTGTGTCGAAATTTCTGGAACGTCCGCAGAATTCATTCGTACTGCCGAGAGCGGTCGCAAGGTCCGAATGCATTTTTGTCCAACTTGCGGCTCGACCGTCTATTGGAAGGCCGATGTTTCACCGTCCTGGATCGGGTTGGCGGTAGGTTCATTTGCTGACCCGGCCTTCGCGCCACCTGCCATATCAGTATTCGAGCAATTGAAACATAAGTGGGTGCAGCTTGACGAGACGGTAGAACGTTTCCAAGGCCTTCCAATCGGCCAATATTAGCATGAACCGACGTGGGGAGTTTAGCCGTCGGTGGGCGCACCGAACTTCGGCTTTCATTCATCCAAGTCATGTGGAGATGAATTTCCACATGACTTGTTGCCGCCAAGGTCAGCCGTTTAGAGCAATTGCAGTTTTGGGCCGGTAGCGGACCGGCAGGTTCCAGCACCTCCGCAAGGGACAACGGACGCTGAATCCGGTCGGACTAACGTGGCGGTCCACTCGATCGAGGCGCTCAGTGAAGTGCTCGGCAAAGGGCTGAATACCGCCGCTCTCCGCGAGAAGGCCGAAGCTGATTTCGCAGCGCATCAGGCACGTTGGGATGCGGCTGCGGAGGAGATCGGCTACACCGCCGCTGTCAGGGCCGAGCGCGAGACTGGTGACCGGGCGAAGGATCTGCTGGAAGCGTTCTCAACGACGCCTGCCACGACTGTCGCTGGTGTGGCGGGCAAGCTCGATGCCGTGTTGCGCGAGGGTGAGGCATGGGAGGAATGCTCCGAGTTCCCCTGGTCGCAAATCCGCTCGGCGCTCAGCGATCTGGTGCGCATCGCCCAGCAGAACATGCCGGAACAGTTCTTTCACGGCGAGCAGCGTCCTAAGATCCGCAGGCGGCGGGCTGGCTGCTGTTTCCGCGGCTGAAAATGGAGGCGCGATATGAAGATCCGTCCAACCCAACTTCCGGCTTCAGCCGAGAACCCCTCAGCTTGCAGCAGGCCAGGCCGCCTGTCCCGATCCCCGCAAGGTGTCCCTACTTCGCTGCCGCAAGCTACGATGCAAACTGAACGGATTCCGCTCTTGTGAGTTGCGACGAGGTTACCCTTAGGTCCGTACCCTAAGGGCAGCCTCCGTCCTGTCAGCGATATGTGTGACAATGTAGGCAATCACCATGTAGATCACGACGGCAATCATAAAGGCTTCGAGGTAGTAGAAATTCAGCGCGGCGGTCAACTGGGACTGCGCAAAGATATCGACAACCTCGATAGCAAATCCAAGAGAAAGCGCCTTCATGATCACCATGAACGAGTTGGCGAGGTCCGGAATTGCTGCGACGATCACCTGGGGAAACAGGATTCGTCGGAACAGTTGGCTTCGTTTGTAGCCCAACGAGTAGGCTGCGTCTGCCTGGCCGGTGTCGAAGGAATTCAAAGCGCCCTTCACAACTTCCGCCTGGAACGCGGCAACGCAAGCGGTCAACGCGATGACGAGCGTGACCCAGTTCGGCGTTGCGTGACCGTTGAACTCTATCCCGACTAGTGAAGCCAAGAACTGGAGGGTCGGCGGGAGGCCGTAGTATGCAAGGAAGATCACGATCACCATCGGCACGCCCTTGAAGGCGACCTTGTACGCCACGACGAACTCCCGCAGCACTGGTATCCGCCGATATTCGATCAGCGCAAACAGGCTGCCGATGATCGTGGAGAAGACAAAGATCGCCAGCGCCATGGCGAGCGTCACGGGCACTGCGCCCAGGATGCTCCACAGGTCCGGGAGCAAGACATCGATATCGAACATGTGATGATGGCCCTTTCTTCGATCAGACGCTCGCCATGATCGTGCTCTTCGCCGGCGCCGCTGACGGTGCGAACTTCGAGGAGCGAAGTTCGAAGAAGCGCACGATGAGCCACGCGATCAGGCACAGCAGCGCATAGATCACCGCCAGCACGAGATAAGTTTCGAACTGGTATTGGTTGTAGTCCCGCTCCATGACGAGGTGCGCGGTCGCCATCACGTCCGCCGCGCCGATGTACATGACAAGCGCTACATTGTGGATCAGGTAGATGATGGAGTTTCCGTAGCCCGGCAATGCGATGTGCACCGCCTGTGGTCCTACGATGCGAGTCAGCTTCTGTCGGAAAGTATAACCCAGACTGTCCGCTGCGTCATGCTGACCACGATCGACGGTCAGGTATGCCGGCCGCATGACCTCGGACAGATATCCTCCGTGATAGAGGCTGAGTCCAACTATCGCAGCTACCGTTGGCGTCACGAAGTCTTCGACCTCGAGCAGGCCGACTAGCAAGGGAAGCCCGTAGAACGCGACGAACAATTGGAGCACGACGGGGACACTCCGGGCATAGGATACGTAGAGGTCGGCCAGTTGACTGATCACTGGTACCCTGCGCACCCGGAATGTCGTCGTGACTAAAGCCAGGCAGAAGCCGACGACAAGGGCCGTAAACGTGATCGCGAGCGTCAGCGGCAATGCCAAGAGCAGCTCGGGGATCATTATGGAAAGGTCCACCTTGGAAGACTCCTTCTTGCGGTTTCAGCCTTGGTCGTCGGCCATGCAGAGACCCGGTCTAGGGCGAGCTTTCGCTACTTGATGTAGGTCGTGACGTCCTCGCCGAACCACTTCTGCGAAATCTTGCCCAGCGTGCCGTCGTCCTTCAGCTCCTTGAGCACCCTGTTCACGTCGTCGAGCAGGGCCTTGTTCTCCTCCGACTTGTGAATCAGGAGGTAGGTGTTGTTGATGGCGACCGGCTCGCTCGCCTTGATGTCGAGCTTCTGGTTGTCGATCACGGTCTGCTCGCCAAGGTTCGACGGCAGAACCAGCGCGTCGTACTTGCCGTTCTGGACTTCCTTCAGGCGATCCGGGTAAGGGATGCCAGCGCTCGATGCGGTGATCTCGATCTTGTAGTCCGGGTTCTTCTCCTGCCATTGGGTGGCAAACTTGTAGATGCCGCCACCGGCCGTGACAGGCACGATTTTCTTGCCGACCAGATCCTTCATCTCGTTGATGTTGCTCTCCTTGCGGCTATAGATCTTTATCAGACTTGCACCCATTGGGTTGTCCGGAATGAGGAATTGCTTTTCGCGCGCTGGCGCCTTGTAGTAGCCGCCGGACGCCATGTCGTATTTCCCGGTTACGAGGCCGGTCTCCTGCGCGATGTCCGCAGCGCCTTCCATTTCGAACTTGTACTGGGGCAGCTTCGCGTTGATAGCCTTGAGGACGTCGGGCTCGTACCCTTGCGGCTCAACGCCGATAGCGCCCCACGACAGCGGTTTGGATTCTGCCGCAGTCGCGATCTTGATCGTCCGGACGGAGTCCTGACCATAGGATACTCCCGCGGTTGCAAGGGCGATTGCGACACCGGCTACGGCAAGGCCAAACCGACGGTACGATGATGATCTGATAGAAGACATTTCAGGCATCCTTTCTCTACTGGAGTGTGTGTTCGGAATTGAGGAATTGGGTGAGGCGCGGACTGGATGGCGCATCGAAGATCTCCGTCGGGCTACCCTCGGCAGCGACGACGCCCCGATCCATGAAGACGATCCGGTTGGAGATGTTCTTTGCAAATTGCATCTCGTGGGTCACAAGGAGCGAGGTGATCCCTGACGACGTAACGTCTTTGATCACCTTCAGGACTTCACCGACGAGTTCGGGATCAAGCGATGAAGTGGGTTCGTCGAAGAGCATCACATCCGGTCGAACCGCCAACGCACGCGCGATGCCGGTTCGCTGGAGCTGGCCACCTGAGAGCTGGGACGGGTAGCTGTCTCGCTTGTCGGAGAGGCCTACTCGTTCAAGCTCTTGCAGGGCGATTTCACGCGCCTCGTCCTTGGACTTGCGCTGCACCACAACAAGCGGATCCATCACGTTCTGAATGACCGTCATGTTCCTGAAGACGTTGAACTGCTGGAAGACCATGGCTGTCCGGAGCCGGATCGCCTGGACCACGTTCTTGTCAGCATGTTGGTAGTCCATACGGATCTGATCGAACGTGATGGTTCCAGACGCCGGCTTGACCAGGTGGTTGATGCACTTCAGCAGCGTGGTCTTGCCGGTACCACTAGGGCCGATGATCGACACCACGTCACCGCGTTTCACCGAGAGATTGACGCCGTTCAGGATCTGCGTGTTTCCGTAGGACAGCTTTAAATCTTTGAGATCAAGCATTTCTGGTTGGTGTCCTTTCGGGAGATGGTTCGGGAAGCGTCAGACCATCGCTCACCTCGTCCGTCGCGGTCTCGGCGTCCGTCCATTCGTCGCCGAGGAGCTCGGGCGTATCGAACGCTTGAAGATCGGCGAAATGGCGCTCGCGGTCGGCGACGAAGAGCGCCCTCACGATGCCGCGCGCGAGCCGGTCGGCGCCTTCGCTGATGGCGGGGATGTCGCCCGTGAGCTTGCCATGGCTAAGCGTGGCAGGAAAGTTGAAGCAGTGTATCCGTGCCAGCGCGGGGCAGGCGCCGGGCACAGCTTCCAAAAATTCGAACGCCTCTCCGAGGTCGGGCGAAGCTTCGAGCTCGCCGTTTCGCATGTCCGCCGGCACGGGGAAGCGGTCGCGCCAAAGGCGGATGTGGGATGCGACGGCGGCGAGTTCCGGCCGGCTTGTCAGGTCGACCTTGAAGCCGGTGCCGAAGATCAGGAAATCGACGGGATAGCGGCCCTTCGGCGTCGTCACCGCAAGGTGATCGCCGTCCTGCGCCAGCGCGGTGATCGGGCTCGCCAGGTGTATGTGGGCCTGCGGGAACGCGCTCACGCGCAGAACGCTGTGGCGGGGCGGCGGCGTCTGGGCGCGCATCGCGTAATCGAGAAAGCGCCATTTCCAATCGTCGGGCAGGCCGGCGAACCCGTGCACTACGCCCTGGCTGCCGATGCCGGTGAACTTGTTGACGCGTGGCAAGTCCGCCCGGCGCACGAAAAGATCAAGTTGAGCCGCCCCGGCCTCGAGAGCGGTGGCGGCGTTGTCCATCGCCGAGGCGCCGGCTCCCACGACTGCGACACGCTTGCCGCGCAGCGCGGCGAAATCGATTGCGTCGGCGGAATGGGCCCAGAACTTCGGATCGATGTCGTTGGCGATGGGCGGTACGAAGGGGCCGCCGAGGCCGTCGCGGCCGGTTGCGAGCACCACATGGCGCGCGATCGTCGTTTCGTTCAGGCCGTCCTGGCGGCAGACGACGTCGAGCAGGCCGTCCGCGCGCGGGACGATCGCGTCAACAGTCGTCGCGTTGCGCACCGGCAGGTCGAGCACGCGCCGATACCAGACCAGGTAGTCCATCCATGTTTGGCGGGGCGCCTTATCGAGCGCGACCCAGGCGTCATGGCCATGCAGCGCCTCGTAGTAGGCGCGGAAGGTGAGCGCCGGCAGCCCCATCGCCGGTCCGGTCAGTTGCTTGGGGGAGCGCAAGGTGCGCATCCGCGCGAAGGTGACCCACGGGCCCTCACAACCAGGCGGCGCCTTGTCGATGACGACATGGTTGGCGACGCCGAGCCGCTTGAGTATGGCCGAGGCAACAAGCCCGGCCATACCTGCGCCGATGATGACGACGTCGACGATGCGATGCCCGTCGACAATGTGGGGCGGCACCCAGGCTTTGGCTGGCAGTTCCAGCCAGGCGAGATCCTGCCGCAGGCGCGCCTCGAGGGCGTCGAGGCCGTTCGGAAACGCGGCCAGGTCGCTCATGACGGCACTCCCTCGGGCAGCGAGGTCCGCCCGTAGACGGTGTCGGCCAATGCCTCGGAGCCGCTCGAGTCATGTAGGCGACAACCGGGCATAGCCAACGACACCGCGCGCGCCGCCTCGATCACGGCGGCGGCGGTCGGGCTCAGCGGTAGCGCGGCAGGCGAAATGGCGCCGAACACGAAGGGAATGGTGTGGTCGAGCATGCGCATCACGATACCTTCGAGCGGAACGCCGCAGGCGGTCGCGGGCTCGACGATGGCGACCCCGAGCCCGGACCGGACCAGCGTCAGCGCCGTCATCGAGGCGTTGACATCGATAATCCGTTGCGGCGTGACGCCCGCCCTCGCCAAGGCCTCATCGACGCGGTGCCGCAAGCGATAGGGGTTCGCCAGGGTGACGATGCAGCGGTCGACGAGATCGGCGAGGCGGACTACGTCCCGACCGGCGAGTGGATCGCTCGCGCCGACAACGACGACGCAGGGCGCATCGGCGACCCAGTGAACATCGAGGCCGGGATGTTCCAGCGGCAGGCTTGATATCCCGAAGTCCGCCGAGCGGGCGAGCACGGACTGCACGACGTTCTCGGCCGCCAGAGCCTGCACATGAAGATGGCGCGGAAGCAGGCCTGGCGCGACGGCCGCGAGCGCCTGCGGCAGAATGCCGGTCGCAAGCGACGGCGTGGCCGCTATCGTCAGCGTCGGCGGCTCGTCGAGACCGATAGCGTCCGCCCGCTCGCGGATGTGGGCCAGGCCGAGGAGATGACGCTCTACCTCGGCGTGAAAGAGTACGCCGCGCGACGTCGGACTGATGCGCGGCCCGCTCCGGTGCAACAGCGCATAGCCGATATCGGCTTCCAGATCCTGGATGAGCCTGGTGACCGCCGGTTGCGAGCGGCCGAGCAACCTCGCCGCCCCGGTCATGCTGCCGGCGGACATGACTGCTGCGAACGCTTCGAGTTGTCGGATATCGATCGAGTTTGAATGCATCGCCTACATCAAACACCATCATTCATATCTGTAAAGCATGGAAATTCTCAGCAACGATCGAAAATAGATAAAATTTCCGCATCAATTTGGTCATGCCATTACCAATTGACATAATTAAAGTGTCGTGCTTGCCTAAGTCGCACGCCCGCTGACGTCCCGAGGAGCTTGTCCTGACACTGATCGAAACACTTGCCTTTGTGAGGCCGGGCTCCGCGCTCGCCGAGGCCATGGTGAAACGCGCCGAGATCCTGCGCCTGAGCCAGGCGGCCCACGATGCCGTGCTCCTGCCGCGCGAACCCGGCGGTCTCTCACACGGCCTCAGGGCCGCGCTCGCCGCCCGCATGGCGCGCCTCAACCGCAGCTCAGCGCTGGCGCGCCATTACGACACATTGGTCGCCCGCGCCGGCGAACCGACGACAGCGCCGCTCGCCGACCCCGACACGAACGCAACCGACGTCCGCACCGCGGAGATCGTCCGTCATGCCGACCGGCTCACGGTCGCGCCACGCGAGGCCACGCGCGCCCATGTGGACGCGTTGCGTGAGGCTGACGTCGCCGACCCCGACATCGTGCGGCTCGCGGAGCTCGCGGCCTTCGTCAACTACCAGGTGCGCGTCATAGCGGGTATAGCACTGCTCGGAGGAATGCGTTGAGCGAGGCCGTCCACACCTTCACGACCACAATACCGCGTTGGCAGCCCTACGTTGTTCCAGTCGATCTCGCGACTGCGAGCGAGGAGCAGCGAGCGGCGATGCAAGTGACGCCGTCCAACAAGGGCATCTCGGCCTATGTGCTCACGCTGGCGCATGACCCCGAGTCGCTCGCGGTCCGCTCGCCCTTGTTCAACCTGATCATGTACGGACGCGACGGGCTGGCGGCGAGCGAGCGCGAGCTGGGTGCCGTCGCCGCGTCCGTCGTCAACCGCTGCGTCTACTGCGCTGCCGTGCACGGCTCGCGATTCAACAGCCTGACGAAACGCACCGACGTCATCGAAGCCGTGTTCGCCGACGGCCTCGAGGCGATGCTCGACGACCACCTCCAGGCAATCTTCGACTTCTCGGCACGGCTGTCGACCACGCCGCCCGCGGTGACCGCTGCCGACGCGCAGGCGCTGGCAGACGTCGGGCTCGACGACCTGGAGTGCCTCGACCTTGTCCTATCCGCCGCCATCTTCGGCTGGGCGAACCGCCTGATGCATACGCTCGGCGAGCCGATGAAGGACTAAGGTGGTCTCGTCTCACTTGAGGGGAAACGCCCGCGCGTTTTCAGATTGGAAATCCGGCCTTTTCTATTGGTCACATAGCCTGTGCGATGGCGCACATGGGCTATTGTGGCGCACTCATTCAGTCTCACGTCAAGCATGGGTCGCCTTCGCGGCGATCAAGGCAAGCCGCGACACCGTACCGCTGAATGAGATACGGAGCCGAGCCCTTGTGCCCGGTTCCGTATTTGACGGGAGCCTCCGGAACGTCGCCTAATAGCCGACGACGTCGCTCCGGAGCCGCTTCACGCACAAAGCGCGAAGGACAAGAGCGGCATTGGCGTAAGTGATCGCTCTTTCGCCGCCGGAAATCAGTATATTGCCGACAACCTCCAGGACATCGCCCTCGACGCGCCAGGGAAGAATATCGGTGCAGGTCCGCATGCGGCCGAAGAGCGAACTGATCGGCACCATCTGGTCCTCAAACTCCACGTGCGGCTCGTCCGTTCCCGGACTCCAGGCCCGATAGGCCTCCAAAGCCTCGTCGAAAGCTCCATGCAGATGTATCGGGGCATGGCCCTCATGCAAAGCGGGTAGCAGGCGTGTGGTCATCGGTCTCCTCCTGGATCGCGGCAGCAGCCCATGCTGCCAGGTAACCCCCGCATTTCGATAAAATGATTGGTCTATGGCCGGATGTGACGGGCGCCTACCAATAGCCACAAGAGCCGACGCCCCAATAGAAGGCTCCATCTCGTTCTAAGCGGCGAGAATCCGCTTCAGATTTGGGAGCGTCGTCCACCTGCGCCCAACCCAGCGCATAAGGTGAAGGTCCCGGGGGTGGGAAAAGAGCGCCGGCGACGGACCTGATACGGTCCCGAAAGCTTCCAGGAATGTCTGCGTCATCGTCATCTCCTGATCCTGCGAACATGGACGGCGAAAAGTCAGGCACTTGAATGGACAGTATGACCTGCTTCGGAGCAAATGTCTATAAAACTTGTAGACATTGATTTGGCAAGGAGCAATCCACAAGTGATCAGACGAAATGCCATGCGCGCTTGCCTGTGCCAGCGATGGACGCCTCATCGCCAAGTTGCCTGGCGATCCGCGCCTCGAAAGGCTGCAGCTCAGGTCATTTGTTCCGACGGGCACATCAAATCCATGGCGGCTCCCTCGTAGACGCGACGGGTTGTCTCGGCGATTGCATGTATCTGAACGTCCGTTGGGCGCATTTCCGACATTCACACAGGCCGAGACTTGCACGCGTATCCTGCTATGCAGCAGAAAGCCCAGGCCTATTGCTTCTTCACAATATTAGTGACCCGTTCGTCAAAAACCTGGCCGTGCCGCCAGCATGCGATCAGATGGCCGGCTCCGACCTGCCTGACGGGCGGTTCTGCCATTCTGCAGTAAGGAAGTGCCAGTGGGCACCGGTCGGCGAAAGAACAGCCCCTGTTAGGGAGATCATCTGCCGCGATCTCGACATGGGCGGATATCTTCGGCCCGTCCTTGTCGGAGGACGCCGCCAGAATCAGCTTGGTGTAGGGATGATTGGGGCCGCGGAAAATCTCGTCGGATGAACCGGTCTCGACAAGCCGGCCGCGATAGAGCACGCCGATCCTGTCGGCCATGTAGCGCACGACCCTGAGGTCGTGGCTGATGAAAAGATAGGTCGTGTCCTTGTCGCGCTGCAGGTCGTTGAGCAAGTTGAGAACGGTCGCCTGGACGGAGACGTCGAGCGCCGAGGTGGGTTCATCGAGCACGACGACCTTCGGCACGCCCGCGAAGGCCCGTGCGATGGCCGCCCGTTGCCGCTGGCCGCCGGACAGCGATCGCGATTTCTGGTCGACCGTGGTGCTGGCTAGACGAACCGAGGCAAGCAAATCACTGACGCGCTGCTTCACCTCGCCGCGGCGCAGGCCGGCGAGCCGCCGCAGCGGCCGGCCGAGGATCCTGCCGATCCGCTGGCGCGGATTGAGCGTGCGATCCGGCGACTGGAAGACCATCTGCACGTCGCGCCGTTCGACAAGGTTTCTCTTCTCGACGCGCGGCGCGACCGTGCTGCCGAACAGTTCGACCGAGCCGGCGTCGGGTGTCTGCAAGCCGGTGATAATCCTTGCCAAGGTCGACTTGCCGGAGCCGGACTCGCCGATGAGCCCGAAGGTTTCTCCCTGGCCGATGTCGAGGTTGATGTCGTGCAGCACTGCCTGGCTGCCGAAGGAATGGCTGATGCCCTTGCAGGCGATCGCGATCTGGCGCTCTTTTCGCGCGCCGACCCCATCGTTCTGAACTGACGGCTGCGCTGGCAGACCGGGGCCGTCCGTCTCCGCCAGTCTTCCATCCCGCTTGGTGTAGTTGAGTGCCGGGATCGAGGCTATGAGCGCCTTTGTGTAGGCATGGCTTGGGTTGTCGAAAACATCGCCGGCGACGCCGCTTTCAACCACCGTCCCTGCCTGCATCACCGCCACCCGGTCGCAGGATCGGCGGATCATGTTGATGTCGTGGCTGATCAACAGCACGCTGGTTTTGTGGTCTTTGCGCAGATCGTGCAGGATGGAGATGATCTCCGACTGGACGCTGGCATCGAGCGCCGTCGTCGGCTCGTCCAACACCAGCAGCGCCGGATCGAGCGCGATCGCGATCGCGATGTTGGCGCGCTGCTGCATGCCGCCGGACAGTTCGTGCGGATAGAGCTCCAGCACACGATCCGGATTGCTCATTCGCACGCGCCTGAGCAGTTCGGCGGCGCGCCCAGACGCCTCGTCGTGACGAACAGGCCGGTGCCGCATGATCGTCTCCGTGATCTGCCGGCCTATTGTCATGCTTGGATTGAGTGCCGCACCCGGGTGCTGATAGACGGCCGCGATATGATCTCCCCTCAGCTGGCGAAGCTGCTCCGCGGAAAGATCGCGGATTTCCCGACCCTGGAATTCAAGCGCTGAGGCTGCGATCCGGGCGTTCTTTGGTAGGTAGCGCAGTAGGGCGAGCGCCACCGAGCTTTTTCCCGATCCCGATTCGCCCACCAGGCCGAGCGCCTCGCCTTCCCCTATGTACAGCGATACTCCGCTAACGGCGGGATGCGATCCTTTTCGCCCCTCATAGGTGATGGAAAGCTGCTCTACGTTCAGAACTGATGAGGACATTGGGGAGCTTGAAACCACTTTCTTTGCGCGCAGCCATCAAGGGCAATCGCTTCCGCTTTCACAACATATAATCTCTATAAAATTACTCGAATTAAGCTGGAGCGCAATCTACCTTTCACGGATCGGGAGATTGTTGGATAGCGGCCTGACCGGAACCGCGATGGTCTCCTGAGCAGATTTTGCAGGAGGCCGGCATGGCTCGAGACCATATGATCCTCAGCGCTTTCTTCTTCAACCCGCAGGGCGATCATCGCATGTCTTGGCGCCACCCCCGGGCGCCGGGCCGGGAAGTGCTGGACTTCGATTTCTACCGCGATCTCGTGCAGGCGGCAGAGCGCGCCAGGATCGACACCATCTTCGTCGCCGATCACGTCGCCATCTGGGATTCGGTGCAGAGCGGCGTTGCGCACTATGCCAATGCCCGATTGGAACCGCTGACGCTGCTGGCGGCCCTTGCTGGGGTGACAAAGCACATCGGCCTGATCACTACCGCGTCGAGCTCCTACAGCGAGCCCTACAATGTGGCGCGCATGTTCGCCTCGCTCGACCATATCAGCAAGGGCAGGGCGTCCTGGAATGTGGTGACCTCGGCGATGGACGAGGAAGCCCGCAATTTCGGCCGCGATGGCAATATCGAGCATGCGTTCCGCTACGAGCGGGCCTGCGAATTCCTCGATATCGTCAAGGCGCTGTGGGACAGCTGGGAAGACGAGGCGCTGCTGCTCGACAAGGCGTCTGGCTATTTCGCCGATCCGCACAAGGTCCATGCGATCAATCACAAGGGGCCGCATTTCAAGGTGAGGGGACCGCTCAACGTCTCCCGACCGCCGCAGGGCCATCCGCTGATCGTCCAGGCCGGCTCCTCCGAGAACGGCAAGAATTTTGCCACCGCCCATGCCGACGCGCATTTCGCCATCTACAACACCAGGGAAGACGGCATCAAATACCGGCAGGATATCAACGAGCGCCTCGCTCGTTTTGGTCGCCAGCCCGAGAGCTTCAAAATCCTGCCGGGGATCCTGCCGATCGTCGCCGCCTCCGAGGCGGAGGGCCGCGAGCGGCAGGAATACCTTCAAACCCTGCTTCCCGATCGGGTCGGCATCGATCTTCTTTCAAGCTGGAGCGGTATCGATCTCTCCGTCTATCCGCCGGACGGGCCGCTGCCGCCGCTGCCGGACGAGAGCACCTTCAATGGCGGGCGCACATCGCTCAACCGGGTCAAGCAGTGGGCGAAGCAGGATCTCAGCCTGCGCGACATCGCCCGCAAGCTTGCCAACAGCGGTTCGGTGCCGACCGTAGTCGGCACGCCCACGCAGATCGCCGACCAGCTGCAGGACTGGTTCGTTGCGGGTGCGGCCGACGGCTTCAACCTGATGTTCCCGCTGCTGCCCGAGGACTGGGTGAATTTCGCCGAGCAGGTGGTGCCGGAGCTGCAGCGCCGCGGTGTGTTCCCGACCGAATACACGCCAGGAACATTGCGCGACCGCTTCGGCCTGGCGCGGCCCGCTAATCGCTTCGCCGAGCAGCGCGACAATGCGCGCGCCGTATCCTGACGCCGGAGACCGATCATGACCGTCGCACCAAGCCTGCAGCCACGTGAAGCAACCGCTCCTCATCTCGTCAATGTCCTGCACAGCCTGAAGCGCGTGCGCGTCAAATTCGGCGGCCGCACCATTGCCGACAGCCGCAACGTGCTGGTGCTGCGCTCCAACCACTTTCTGCCGATCTATTTCTTCCCGGTGGCGTCCGTCGATGCGTCGGTGCTGAAGCCCTCGCTGCACCGCAAGCCGCACCCGGTCGGTGGCGAGACAACCTACTGGGATGTCGATAGCGGCGACAGGCGGAGCGCCAACGCGGCCTGGTCGTTCGTGTCGCCGCCGGGTGAAAACCTGTCGCCCCTGGCCGGCCGCATCGCCTTCAGCTGGATGCTCGTCGACCAGTGGTTCGAGGAGGAAGAAGAAGTCTTCGTCCATGCCCGCGATCCCTATGCGCGCATCGATGTGCTGCAAAGCTCGAGCCACGTGCAGGTCTGGTTCGACGGCGAGCCGATCGCCGACAGCCATCGCCCGGTGCTGCTGTTCGAGACGCATCTGCCGACGCGCTTCTATCTGCCTGCGGAAGACATCCGGCTGGAGCGGCTGACGGCGTCCGTCACAACGACGCGATGTCCCTACAAGGGCATCGCCTCCTACTGGTCCGGCCTGCTGAGCGACGGTTCGGTGCGCCCGGACATCGCCTGGAGCTACCGCGACCCGATCGCGGAGATGCCCAAGATCAAGGGCCTGATCGCCTTCTATCCGCAGGCCGTCGACAGCATCCATCTCGACGGCGAACCCGTCGCCTAGAGCAATTCCAGGAAAAGTGTGAGCGGTTTTCCGTCCGGAATTGCGTAAAAACAAAGACTTAGCATCATTTCCAACCATCATTTCAGACAGGGGTTTCAACATGACCAAACGCAACGACATCGACGCACTGCGCAATCTTTCGGGGGACATCTGGAATGTCGCCGTCGACGAATATCAGGGCGGTTTTCTCAAGCGCCGCGATCTCCTGAAATATGCAGCGCTGCTCGGCCTGACCGGCTTTGCCGCATCGCAAGGGCTCGGCGGCGCGCGCGCTGCAGCCTCCGCCGGCGGCACGGTCCGTGTCGGGCTCGGCCAGCCGACCAAGGCCATCGATCCCGTCACGGTCACCGATCCGGCCAGCATCGGGGTGCTCAGCCAAGTCGGCGAGTATTTGATCCTCGACGATCCGAAGGACGGGCTGCAGCCGAAGCTCGCTCTCTCCTGGGAGGCCAACGAGACAGCCAGCCGCTGGACCTTCAAATTGCGGCCAGGGGTGAAGTTCCACGATGGCCGCGCGGTCACCGCCAAGGACGTGGTGGCGAGCTTCGAGCGGCTGGTCGATCCGGCCAGCGGCTCGTCGGCGCTGTCGGCCTACAAGGGCATCCTGTCCAAGGGTGGCGCCAAGCTGGTCGACGATGAAACCGTCGCCTTCGATCTCGACGGTCCGAACAGCAACTTCCCGTTCTATGTCTCCTCCGACGTCTATAATGCCGTCATCCTGCCGGCCGACTATGCCGGTGATTTCGAGAAGACTTTCAATGGCACAGGCCCGTTCAAGCTCGAATCCTTCCGTCCCAAGCAAGGCGCCAGCTTCGTGCGCAACACCGATTACTGGGGCGACAAGGCATTGCCTGACCGGGTCGAGATCAAGTTCTTCGACGATGAGCAGGCCCAGGTGCTGGCGCTGCAGGCCGGCCAGCTCGACGTCATCCCGAGCACGACGCGCCTTGAACTGGCGATCGAGGGCAATCCCAACTTCAAGCTCCTCAGCGTGCAGGCAAGCTCGCATGACGAGGTGCATCTGCGGAACGACCAGGCGCCGTTCACCGACAAGCGGGTCCGCCGCGCGCTGGCGCTGACCCTCGATCGCGAGGCGGTGGTGAAGGGCCTGCTGAAGGGCCGCGCCGTCGTCGGTAACGACACCCCGTTCGCGCCGATCTTCCCCTCGGCTGATCCGTCGGTGCCGCAGCGCAAGCAGGACATCGCCGAGGCCAAGCGGCTGCTTGGTAAAGCCGGCGTGCCCAATGGTTTCGAGGTGACGCTGACCACTGAACGGGCCTATGACATTCCCGACTACGCGGTGTTGATCCAGAACTTCGCCAAGAAGGCCGGCATCGACATCAAGCTCAATGTGTTGCCGCAGGACGCCTATTACGGATCGGCCAAATTCGGCAGCTCGCCCTGGCTCGATTCCAATCTCGGCATCACCGATTTCGGCCATCGCGGCACCCCCGACATCGTCCTCAACGCAACGCTCAAGAGTTCGGGAGCCTGGAACGCGGCGCATTTCAACAACCCGGCCTATGACGCGCTGCTGCTCGATTACAGCAAGGCGCGTGACCTCCAGGCGCAGCGCCTTGCCGCCGGCAAGATCCAGACCTTGCTGCTCGACGAGACGCCGCTGATCATCGGCTACTTCTCGCAATACAGCCGGATCGTCAGCTCGAAGGTTGAGGGCGTCCGCTTCACGGCGATCTCGCATCTGCTGCTCGACCGCGTTTCCTTTGTCCAGGCATGATGCTCGAAAACGGAGATAGAGCCCCATCCCGATTCCATCGGGATGGGACAGGTTTTGGGCGAGGCGGCAAAACTCGATGGTGAGCGGCCGCATCCTATCAACGCGCGTCGGCACACTGCTGCTCACGCTATGGCTGGTCAGTATCCTGGTCTTTCTTGCCGGGCAGGTTCTGCCCGGCGATGTCGGCCGCGTTATGCTTGGGCCCTTTGCCGATGCGCAAGCGGTGGCGGAACTGAACAGGCGGCTGGGCGCCGACCAGCCGGTCTTTGTCCAATACTGGCGCTGGTTCAGCAAGGCTGTCACTGGTGACTTCGGCACCTCGCTGTCGATGCGCGCGCCGGTCGCGCCGTTCGTGCTGGAAAGCCTCAAACGTTCCGCGGCACTTGCCGGCATCATCCTGGTCTTCCTCGTTCCGCTGGGCGTCGGCGCCGGCGTCATCGCCGGCCTCAATGCGGGCCGCGTGATCGACCGGCTGATCGTGATGGCAGGCGTTTCCTTCGGCATCGTTCCGGATTTTGTTTCCGGCCTGATGCTGCTTATCGTCTTCGGCCTGTGGCTCAACTGGTTTCCGATCTCAGGGGTTGCGCCAGATGGCGCGGGCTTTTGGATAAATGGCTATTATTTGATCCTGCCGGCGCTGCCGCTGGTGCTGAACCTTGCCGGCTATATCGCCCGGATGACGCGGGCAGGTGTGATCGAGGCAATGGCCGCCGACTATACGCGCACCGCCGTCCTGAAAGGGCTCGATCGGCGCGAGATCATTTTTCGGCACGTGCTGCGCAATGCGCTGACGCCGACCATCGCCGTTCTTGCGACCCAGACCGGATACCTCCTTGGCGGGCTGGTGGTGATCGAAGCTTTGTTCGGCATCCAGGGCCTTGGCAATCTGGTTCTGAACGCGGCCAAGGCCCGCGATTTCCCGATGCTTGAAGCCGGCGTCCTGGTGATGGCGGCAATCTTCGTCCTGTCGGCGGCGACAGGCGACCTCGTGCTGGCCTTGCTCGATCCGCGGCAACGCCGCCGGACCTCGTCATGACGGATCTGGCGGAATTTCCCGTGCCACCGCGCGCGGCTATAGGCCTGTCGGCATTGCGCAGGATCCGCGGCGCCTTTTCCGGACTGGCCCCGTCGGTCGTGGTCGGATCGCTGCTGCTGCTTTTCTGGATCACTTGCGCGCTGCTCGGCAATCTCTTCGTTCCATACGACCCCTATGCAGAGGATTTTCTGGCGATGCTGACGCCGCCCGATGCCTTGCACTGGTTCGGGACCGATCAGCTCGGCCGCGACGTGCTGTCCCGCATCGTCGTCGGATCGCGCGATATCCTGGTGGTTGCGCCGCTGGCCACGCTGGCCGGCGTTGCCGCCGGCAGCATCATCGGGCTGGTGCTCGGCTATTTCGACGGCCTGGTCGATGCCATCGGCGCGCGGCTGCTTGATACGCTGATGGCGTTTCCGTTCATCGTTCTCGTCACCATGACGCTTGTGGCGATCGGGTCATCGAACCTCACCGTCGTTCTGGTGATCGGCATCGCTTACGCGCCCCTGGTGGCCAGGACCGTTCGCGCCGCCGTGCGCGAGCAGAAGCAGCGTGACTATGTCAGCGCCGCCCGACTTGGCGGCGAAGGCTCGCTTGCCATCATGTTCCTGGAGATCCTGCCCAATATCAGGGAAACGATCCTCATCGAGCTCGTCACCCGGCTGGGATATGCGTTCTTCTCGATCGCGACATTGAGTTTTCTCGGTCTCGGCATCCAGCCGCCTTCCGCCGATTGGGGGCTAGCCGTCGCCGACGGCTACGGCTTCCTGACCGGTGGCAAATGGTGGGTCGTCGTCTTCAACTCCGGCGCGATCGTTTCACTGGTCATGGCAACGAACCTTATTGCCCAAGGCATAGGCGCGTTTGAAAATGTCGATGGATGAATGCGAAGCCGTATTGATGGCCTGAGCTTCGGTCTGCTCGCCATACGGACATTGCTACCGATCCATGAGCAGAACGGCATTTTTCTCCGCGCGGCTGAAAAATCGAAACCTAGTTCCTTATCTCTATAGATTTTGTCGAATATCGTCTGCCCCGGTTTGGAAATGACCCAATGCGCATGCGGGGTCTGGGAGATTGACGAGTTGGCACGGCTATCGGTTCTCGGAATATCCGGCGGCGTAAGCACACCATCGCGCACTACCGCGGTGGTCAACGCGCTGGTCAAGGCAGTCGCCTTGCGCGTCCCGGCAGACACCGGCCTGATCGAAATCACCGAGGCGGCGCCTTCGATTTTCGCCGGGCTGTCTCGTCGCGCGCTCGGCGCGTCTGGCGAAGCGATCATCCAGCGTGTCGAGAAGGCCGACCTTCTCGTGGTCGGAACGCCTGTCTATCGGGCTTCCTGCTCCGGGGCCCTCAAGCACCTGTTTGACCTCGTCGACTATCGTGCGCTGGCTGGCAAGACCGTGCTTCTCGCGGCAACAGGCGGAAGTCCATACCATGGCCTGGTTCTCGAACATCAGCTCAGGCCATTGTTCGGTTTTTTCGGGGCCGTCACCGTCCCGACCGGCGTCTACGGCGCGCCCGACGATTTCGTCGATGCCAAGATCGTCGGCGCGGCGATTATCGATCGCATCTCACGGGCCGCTACCGAAGCGGTCTCCTTGCTTAATTCCAGTCATGCAAACGCTGCCGTCGCCACGCGCATCGGTTGAAGCCAATCAAAAGGGGAAACGAACGAAATGACCTCGAATTCCGACAACGTGAAATTCGCCTACTGGGTCCCGAACGTCTCGGGCGGCCTTGTCATCTCCAACATCGAGCAGCGGACAGGCTGGGACATCGACTATAACCGCAAGCTCGCCCAGATCGCCGAGGCCAACGGCTTCGACTACGCGCTGAGCCAGATACGCTTCACGGCCGGCTATGGCGCCGACAACCAGCACGAATCCGTATCGTTCAGCCACGCCTTGCTTGCGGCGACCAGAACACTGAAAGTCATCGCGGCGATCCTGCCCGGCCCATGGAATCCAGCGCTGGCGGCCAAGCAGATAGCCACCATCAACCACCTGACCAATGGCCGTGTCGCGGTCAATGTCGTGAGCGGCTGGTTCCGCGGTGAGTTCGCCGCCATCGGCGAGCTGTGGCTCGACCATGACGAGCGCTATCGCCGCTCGGAGGAATTCATCCGTGCGCTGCGCGGCATCTGGACCGAGGATAATTTCACGCTAAAGGGCGACTTCTATCGCTTCACCAACTACTCGATGAAGCCGAAGCCGATCGATCCGCAGCCGGAGATCTTCCAAGGCGGCTCATCGCGCGCGGCGCGCGACATGGCTGCGCGGGTTTCCGACTGGTATTTCACCAACGGCAACACGCCGGAAGAGATCAAGAAGCAGGTTGACGACATCAAGACCAAAGCGAAGGCCAATGGCCACAAGGTGAAGATCGGCGTAAACGCCTTTGCCATCGCTCGCGAAACCGAGGCAGAAGCGCGCACCGTGCTCGACGAGATCATCGCCAAGGCCAATCCGGAGGCGGTGCAGGGTTTCGCCGATCAGGTCAAGAATGCCGGCAAGGCCTCGCCGGAAGGCGAAGGCAACTGGGCGAAGTCCTCCTTCGAGGATCTTGTCCAATACAATGACGGCTTCCGCAGCAATCTCATCGGCACGCCGGAACAGATTGCCGAACGCATCCTCAAGCTGAAGGATGCCGGCGCGGATCTGATCCTGCTCGGCTTCCTGCATTTCCAGGAAGAGGTCGAGTTCTTCGGCAAGCGCGTCATCCCTCTGGTGCGCGAACTGGAAGCGGCGCGCGACAGGGAGCTTGTCGCCGCGGAATAGGACAGGCGCGGCCATCAGGCCGCCGCCGGCACGCCTTCAAAATCAGGAACGTTTCATGATTGGTGCTTCGCTGGGAGCCGCCGCATACGAGCGCGCGCCCGAAATTTCCGGCATTCTTGCTGGTGCTGGTCCCGTCGAGGACACGCGCCCGGCGCGCCTGTCGGCAAAGGCTGATGCGATCCTGGCGCTGGGCGGGATCAGCATTTCCTTTGGTGGCGTCACGGCACTGCGGGATGTCGACCTCGAGGTCAAAAGCCGCGAGATTCGCGCTGTGATCGGTCCCAATGGCGCCGGCAAATCCTCGCTGATCAATATCATCAGCGGCCTCTATCACGCCGATCAGGGCAAGATCGCGATCGATGGCCAGTCCTTTTCCCGGGTGTCGGCAAGCCGTCTGGCACGGCTCGGCGTCGCGCGCACCTTCCAGAACTTGGCACTGTTCGGTGGGCTTTCAGTGCGCGACAACATCGCGTCGGGCCGCGTCCACACCCGGCGCGCCAGCTTCGTCGAACATATTGCCGGTCTGCCGCGCGCCCGGCGCGAAGATGCCGCGATCGCTGAAAAGGTCGACCAGACAATCGCCTTCCTGCATCTCGAGGCCGTCGCCGATCGCCTGGTCGCGACGCTGCCCTACGGCCTGCAGAAGCGGGTCGAACTGGCGCGCGCGCTCGTCGCCGAGCCGAAGATCCTGCTGCTCGACGAGCCGATGGCCGGCATGACGGCGACCGAGAAGGCCGAGATGGCCGGTTTCGTGCGCGCAGCGCGCGCCCGGCACGACGTCACCATCATCCTGATCGAACACGATATCGGCGTGGTCATGGGGCTCTCCGACCGCGTCGCCGTGCTCGACTACGGCCGCAAGATCGCCGACGGGACACCGGCCGAGGTCAGGGCCAATCCGGCGGTGATCCGGGCCTATATCGGCACCGCCGAAGGCGAAGATGGCGAGGGCATCTGATGAGCTACTATGATTTCCTCTTCGTCATCGAGGTGCTGGTCGGTGGCTTGCTCTCAGGCGTCATGTATTCGCTCGTCGCCATCGGTTTCGTGCTGATCTACAAGACGTCGGGCGTGCTGAACTTCGCGCAAGGGTCGATGGTGCTGTTCGCCGCACTCACCTTTGTCAGCCTTGTCGAACGCGGCATCCCGTTTGCGCTTTCGCTGCTCATTACCCTCGCGGTCATGGTTGCGCTGGGCTTCACCATCGAGCGAACTGTGCTGAGGCCGCTGGTCAATCGCTCGCCGATGACGCTGTTCATGGCCACGCTTGGCCTGTCTTACATCATCGAAGGCGCTGCCCAGTTGGTGTGGGGCACGCAGGTGCACGGGCTCGATCTCGGCATCGACGACACGCCGTTCGAGGTCGGCGGCATCCTGATCTCGTCGTTCGATCTTCTTGCTGCAGGCATTGCCGCGGCGATGGTCGCCGGCTTGAGCGCATTCTTCTATTGGACCCGCATCGGCCTAGCGTTTCGCGCCGTCGCAGACGACCAGTTCGCGGCGCTCGCCGTCGGGCTGCGGCTGCCCCGGATCTGGGGAACGGTGTGGACGGCCGCGGGGTTCGTGGCGCTGGTCGCGGGGCTTTTGTGGGGCGCGCGCCTCGGCGTCCAGTTCTCGCTGTCGCTGATCGTGCTGAAGGCGCTGCCGGTGCTGGTGCTTGGCGGCTTCGATTCTATCCTCGGCGCCATCGTCGGCGGCCTCATCATCGGCGCCAGCGAGAAGCTCGCCGAGGTCTACCTCGGACCCTTTGTCGGTGGCGGCATCGAAGGCTGGTTCGCCTATGCGCTGGCGCTGGTCGTCCTGCTGGTGCGTCCCTCCGGCCTGTTTGGCCAGAAGACTGTCGAAAGGGTCTGACCGATGGCCGTCCAAGCGCTCGATGCCGCAAGGCGTCCAATCGACTGGCAGAAGTTAGCTCTGCCGGCCGCCCTGATTGCCGTCCCCTACGGCCTGATCCCCGCCTATGCGTCGAGCTATCTCGTCGAGGCGATCCTGTTGCCGTTCCTGGCGCTCAGCCTGGCGGCGGTCGGCCTCAACCTTTTGACCGGCTATTGCGGCCAGCTTTCGCTGGGCTCCTCCGCCTTCATGGCGGTCGGCGCTTTCGCCGCCTACAATTTCAACCTTCGGGTCGAAGGACTGCCGCTGGCTGCAACCATGATCCTGGCCGGGATTTCGGCCGCCGGCATCGGCGTCGTGTTCGGATTGCCGAGCCTGCGCCTGCGCGGCTTCTATCTCGCCGTCTCGACGCTCGCCGCCCAGTTCTTCGTGCAGTGGGCGCTGACCAAGTTCGGCTGGTTCTCCAACGACAACCCATCCGGAGTGATCTCGGCGCCGCACCTTGCCGTCGCCGGGCTGTCGCTCGACGGCGCGACAGGCCGATACCTGCTCTCGGTCACCACAGTCATCGTGCTCACGGCGCTGGTCTGGCGCCTGGTCAACAGCGCGACCGGCCGCAATTTCATCGCCGTGCGCGACAACGAAACCGCCGCGCGGGTGATCGGCGTCCCTGTGCTGAAGACCAAGCTGCTGGCGTTCGCCATCTCGTCCTTCATCATCGGCGTCGCCGGCGTGCTGTGGGCCTTCACCTATCTGCGCACTGTCGAGCCGGCCGGCTTCAATCTAGACCGCTCGTTCCAGATCCTGTTCATCATCATCATCGGTGGGCTGGCCTCGATACGCGGCGCGTTGCTGGGGGCGGCGTTCATCGTCGTCCTCCCGCTCTTTCTGTCCCGGCTCGGCGCCTTCGTGTTCGGTGGCCTGTTCGATTCGGGTGTGCTCGACATGAGCCAGCGCATCGTCCTCGGCGCGCTCATCATCATCTTCCTCATCGCGGAACCGAACGGGCTGTCGGCCCTCTTCGACCGCCTGAAACGACGGATCGGCTCAAGGTCCAGCTGAGCGCCGCTCGACATCCTCTCACGGACCACAAACCTCAGGAGACGCAACCCATGACCCTCTTCAGTCACCTACGAAAAGCGGCGATCGCCACGGCCTTCGTCCTCGGCGCGACGGCGGTTCACGCCGACGAACAGTATTTTCCTCTGCAGAGCTACCGCGTCGGCCCCTATGCCGCCGGCGGCACCGGCTTCTTCGGTGGCTTCATCGACTATCTCAACCTGATCAACATCCGCGACGGCGGCGTCAACGGCGTCAAGCTGACCTGGAGCGAAGGCGAGACGCAGTATGAGGTCGAGAAGGGCGTCGAGGTCTATGAGCGGTTGAAGAGCAATCCCGGCATCGCTGCCTGGAACCCGCTTTCGGTCGGCATCGCCTATGCCATGATCGACCGTATCACCGACGACAAGGTGCCACTGATCACCATCAACCACGGCCGCACCGACACGACGGACGGGCGCGTGTTCCCTTACGTCTTCCCGCTGCTGCTCAATCCCTACAGCGAGACCTCAGGCATCGTGAACTACATCGCCTCCAAGGAAGGCGGCCTGGACAAGCTCAAGGGCAAGAAGATCGTGGTGCTCTATCACGGCTCGCCCTACGGCAAGGAGACGATCCCGATCTATGAATTGCTTTCGCAGAAATACGGCTTCGAGCTGTCGCAGATCGAGGTTCCGCATCCCGGCAACGAACAGCAGGCGCAGTGGCTGACGATCCGTCGCGAGCATCCCGACTATGTGGTGCTGCGCGGCTGGGGCGTGATGAACCCGGTCGCCCTGAAGACGGCGCAGAAGACCGGCTTCCCGGCCGATCACATCGTCGGCAATGTCTGGTCCAACTCCGAGGAGGACGTGATCCCCGCCGGCGACGCCGCCAAGGGCTATACGGCCATCACCACCCAGGCGTCTGGCGAGCAGTATCCGGTTGTCCAGGAGATCGTCAAAACGGTCTACGGCGCCGGAAAGGGCAATCTCGAGGACAAGAGCCGCATCGGCTCGGTCTACCACAATCTCGGCATCGTCAACGGCATCCTCAATGTCGAGGCGGTTCGCATCGCGCAGGCCAAATTCGGCAACCGCACGCTCACTGGCGACGAAGTCCGCTGGGGCTTCGAGCATCTCAAGCTTGACCCGGCCCGTGTCGAGGCGCTGGGCGCCAAGGACCTGTTCCACTCGATCAACGTCTCCTGGGACAATCACGAAGGTGACGGCTATGTGACCTTCCAGCAGTGGGACGGCAAGAAGTGGAACGTCGTCTCCGACTGGATCGCGCCCGACTGGAAGCTGCTGCGCCCGATCATCGAGAAGTCGTCCGAGGCCTATGCCAAGGAAAAGGGCATCAAGATCCGCACGGCCGAGGATGCCGAAGCGGTGGTCAGCAACTGAGTTCGGCATGGCGCGGCCGACAATCTGGCCGGCCGCGCCATCCATCCTCCCAGCGGAGTCAACAATGTCCAGCCCGGAAAGCCCGATCCTGTCGGTCAGTCGCGTCGAAGCCGTCTATAACGGCGCCATTGCCGCCCTGCACGGCGTCGACCTGACTGTCGGCAAGGGCGAGATCGTCGCCTTGCTCGGCTCCAACGGCGCCGGCAAGACGACGCTTTTGCGGGCCGTATCCAATCTCCTCCTGGCCGAGCGCGGCGCCATCACCTCCGGCCGGATCACCTTCGACGGCGAGGATGTCTCCAGGGCAAGCCCCTCGCACCTCGTCCGCAAGGGCCTAGTCCAGGTTCTCGAGGGCCGGCACTGCTTCCGCTCGCTGACCGTTGAGGAGAACCTTCTGACCGGCGCGCTCGGGCGCTCGTCCTCCCGCACCGGCGTCAAGGCCGACCTCGACCGTGTCTATGCGCTTTTCCCCAGGCTCTCCGAGAAGCGGCGAACCCGTTCCGGCCTCACCTCCGGCGGCGAGCAGCAGATGACGGCAATCGGCCGGGGTCTGATGTCGCGGCCGAAACTCTTCGTGTTGGACGAGCCTTCGATGGGGCTGGCGCCGCTGATTGTCGAGGAGATCTTCAACGCCTTGAAGCGGCTCAACCGCAACGAGGGCCTGTCGATCCTCGTCGCCGAACAGAATTCGGCGGTTGCGCTGAAACATGCCGACCGCGCCACTGTGCTGGAAAACGGCATCAGCGTGCTGGAGGGACCGGCGGCCGAACTGCGGCAGCGCGCCGACATCAAGACCTACTATCTCGGCGGCTCGCCGCTTCCATCCGACCATATCCCCAAGGAGACCGCAGCATGACCATCCAATCCAAGCAGCCGTCCGATATCCGCCAGGCTGTGCCGCCGGTCGAGCGTCCGTCGGCCAAAGCGCATGTCATCAAGACCGATGCCGAGGCGATCGCTTTAGCGGAAAAACTGGCTGCCGACTTCGCCCGGGAAGCCTCAAAGCGGGACCGCGAGCGCATCTGGCCGAAGGAGGAACTCGACGCCTTCTCGCAGAGCGGCCTGTGGTCGATCAATGTGCCGAAGGCCTATGGCGGACCGGAGCTCTCCTATGTGACGCTGTCAAAGG
>NZ_JAMYSE010000089.1:0-25801 GCF_040321795.1 Mesorhizobium sp. M0244
ACGGCCTTTCACAAAAGCCGTCTCGTTCATTTACGAAACTGACGTTACGGCATTTATAGTGCATTGCAATATTTTTGTGCGACGCACCATCCCTCTTCCAGCGTTTCGAGGGGGCATGCGGAGGGTCGGTGGCATCTCGAGATCGCCGGTTCTGCAGGAAGAACTATTCTGGACGGACCACCTGATCCCAGCATAGCCTTGCCAACACAGCACGACGTTTTGCCACTTGCGTATCTACTTCAGCCGCTATTCGGCAACCGTCCAAGTCTACGTCAACGAAAGCAATAAATTCGTGCGCCGCAAACTTTCAGTCGGCGTCCCCGCTGGGCGCAAGGCGATCGCTTTCCTTAGCGCGCCATCGAGAAGTTGCCTCGATATGGCGGTGGTTGACGCGAAGGCGCGCCTCTACCGCTTCCAGTGCGCCGTGAAGTGACCACCCCTGGTGGTCTATCGGTTAGCCAAGTTCCGGATCAGTGCGGATGCCTGAAGAAGACAACCGCTTCCTATCATCCAGGCATACAGTCCCACATGATCCGACGGGCTGAAGCCGGTGGGCAAATGCACGATAGGCATTCGAAACGACTTATCGTCGATCACCAACCCAACGGATCGAAGATCCGGTGGCACGTTTCCGGGAATTGCCAAAATTGGGGTGTCCTTGTCCCAGACCAAGCTTGTCGCCAGCGACTCTTCATTATAGCCAACAGAAACATCCGCCCGGTGCCCCGGTGGGCGCCAAAGCTCCAGTTTGAGATCATAAACGCAGCCTGTCAGACCATTTTCGACCGGCACCATCCAAGGTTCCAAGGTGGCGGCCGTCGTGTCGGAAACGCCACGAGATCCACCTATGGTTTGGAGCTGACCAGCGGCATTCCCCAATAGATCCGAAATCGCAGTCAAACTCGAAGAAGCGCCTGCCGCCCCGTTAGACGTTGATCCAGAACCCGATGCGTCGTCAGTCACCACAATATCCGCAGGTCCCGGCAACGCAGTGACCGAGCCATCGTCACCCATCAAAGTGACAGTCGATCCACCCTCGATATGCACGAGGTCGCCCAGTTTGAACAGTTTGCCGAGCTGAGGGCTGTCCGCGGGAGGATCGACAGCGACAACGACATACTCGCTGGCCGCAAGAGCGCTCGAGCAAGAACCAATTGCTGCCATAGCCGCAGCCAGTAGGAAAATGATTTTGGGTTGCCGATACATGACGCGCGTTCAACCATACGCTTGTTTTACTTGCCTTCAAGATAGATCCTATCGCCAGCCTCACCCTGCTTCAATCTCCCAAGGTGATAAGCAACGAGGCCATCGTTGGGATATTGAATGGCCAGCGATGCAAACGCAGCAGCGGCAGTCTTGTCGCGCGCGGACATCAGCAAATAAGCTTGCGAGTAAGCCTCCACCATCTCGCGATTCATACGCCCCTCCTCCAGCAACTCGAAGGCTGAAATCCACTCAGTCTTGCCTTTCAGACACAACACACCGGACCGCCGAAGCAGGTAGTCATCGGAAGAGTTCGCCACCTCCTCGCTGATGCAGTTCACGGTACCTAGAAACTTGTTCGCGCCTTCGAGCCTGGCAGCGGTGTTCACCGTATCGCCCATGGCCGTGTAGTTGAAGAATCGATTGCCCCCAAAATTTCCGACAACTGCCGGTCCTCGATGGACGCCGATACGAGTGACGCCAACGTCATGGCCTCTAGACTTTAGATCTGTCCGAAATCTTCGAGACATCGCGACGGTAGCAAGCGTTAGTTTTAGGGCCCTTTCGGCTTGGTCCTCCTGCACACCCGGTGCGCCAAAAAAACCAATGACTGCATCGCCTATTAGTTTGTCTATCGTGGCGCCATGTTCAATGAAGAGACCACAAACCGCCTCGAGGTATTCATTCAGAACCTTAGCAAATACCTCTGGTTCCGTCCGTTCGCCCAAACTGGTGAATCCTTCAAGGTCGGTGAACACGCACGTTATCAAGCGTTCGGATCCGCCGAGGCGCAGCGACGCCGGCTTGCTGACTAGCTCTGCCACGACTGCCGGGCTGAGATACTGAGAGAACGCGTTCTGGACGAAACGCCTTTCTTTCGAGTCCCGGTGCCATGCCAGAATTGCGACGAATCCGGAGAGCCCTAGCAGCAGCATCGACGGCGCGACCATAGGTAACAGAATTCCGGCCTTGGCAAACGCGGTTGCTTCTAAGATCAAAACCGAAACGACTGCGCCGATGATGACCACAGGTTTCACCAGCACTGATATGCGGAGCCAAGCGACCCAGATGCAGAGCGCCGTCGCGAGAACGAAGGGCGCAAACGCCGCCACCGCCTCTGGCGTAATGATTTTGTCGCCCTTGATCAATCTCGCCAGCGCATTGGCATGAATAACGACACCCGGCAGCGCTCCGGCAACAGAGCCGTTCAGCACGGCAAAGGGGGTTGCATGACGATCCTGCAGCGGGAGGTCAACGCCGATCAAAACGAACTTCCCGGCGAACCAAGCCGGGGGCGCGAAAGCGGCGGCGTGTGCCGGATATATTGTAAATCGTGCCGGATGAATGCCTGTAGCCCGATAGTAGACCATCTTCTCCGCAGCTTGCGATGCCGATATGCCGGCGGTCTGCGCGAGCGCTGATGCAAAGCTAGGTTGCCAGTTGCCATTCACCACGCGCCCTGGAAATTCTTCCCGCACAACCCCGTCGACCCTATCATGAGACAGGGCCGCCAGTCCGCGGATGGCGCTTGGCGCGAAGCGACTAAGGTACGACAGTTGCTTGTCGGTAAGGTCGTCCTCGTGTGATGCAGATGCGACAATTACGGGACTTTCGGCCGCCTCGATAACCTCAGCCAGGCGCCGATCCTTTTCCGCCTCGGTTGGCTGATCGAAAAGCAAGTCAATGCCTATTGTTCTCGGATGAGCTTTATCGATTCTCTGCACGAGGTCGGCCAAGGCACCCCGATCCAGCGGCGATCTATAGGGAAATCTTTCCAAGGTCTGCTCTGTGATCGTTACGATCACGATGTCTGTCGGGGGCGCGACGAAGGGCGAGATGGTCGTCATCAAGACGTCGCGCAGCAGTTTCTCGCCGGAGGGAGAGAATGTGGCAATGCAGGCTCCCAGAATGAAAAAGAATCCGAGCGATGTGAGAAGGCGCCCTTTTTGAACCTTTCCGATCGGCGTGAAGACGGCCAAGCTGCGTGCAATCCGTTTCGGTGTCTATCGGCGTGAATCTACACAGCATAGACCGCTGGCGAAGTGAGGGCTAGCGGTAGGCCCTTCGCTAAGTCCGTTGGACTGTCCGTTGGACTTGACACCGCGAAGCACCGGGCTCAGTCTCGCAAGACTGCTCCGGTTTTGTCCAGTCTATCGACTGGTGAACCCGCTGAATGAGCCGAGACTAAGGATATACAGCCATGATGGCGCTTCGCTTCGCCATTGCGCTTCTTCTAGTTTCGCTGAGCGCCCAAGCGTGGGCAGAACGGCGCGTCGCGCTGGTCATCGGTAATTCTGCCTATAGATACGCAGTTCCACTTTCCAATCCAAAAAATGATGCGGTGGATATGACCGCAAAACTGCAGGCGTTGGGCTTTGAGGTGGTTGCAGGCGAGGACCTCGATCTGAGCGGGATGCGCGGCACGGTTCGAGATTTCATCGGCAAGCTGGATGGTGCCGACATGGCGCTTCTCTTCTATGCCGGCCATGGCGTCCAGGTGAACGGCACCAACTACATGGCTCCCGTTGATGCGCGGCTATTCACATATAACGACCTCGACTTCGAAGCCGTGCCCATGGACCTCGTCTTGTCGGCCATGGAGCGAACCACGAAGGTCAACCTGGTGTTTTTGGATGCTTGTCGGGACAGTCCTTTTTCACAGAACCTTGGGCGCTCGATGAGTACGCGATCAGGGTCGGTCGGTCGGGGGTTGGCAAGGCTAGGCACGGGCGTTGGGTCGCTCATAGCCTTTGCAACGCAGCCCGGGAACGTTGCGCTGGACGGCGAGGGAAGGAACTCGCCGTTCACATCTGCGCTGCTGAAGAATCTTGGTACGCCTGGCCAGGACATCTCCCGCGACCTGATCAACGTCCGTAGGGATGTGCTTGAAGCAACCGACGGTAAGCAAGTGCCATGGGACAACTCCTCGCTGACGGGCGACGTCATTTTGCAACCGTTGTCCGAAAACACCGCTGTCACGACGGATGCGAAAGGAGGGGACGTAGAAGTCGCCTATTGGGAGACCATCAAGGAAAAGACGGACAAGCGCTTCTTTGAGGCCTATCTCAGACAGTATCCAAGCGGCGTCTTTGCGGCGTTAGCCAGCTTGAAGATCGACGAGATCGAACAGGCAGCAACAGATCGTGGCAAAGCCCCCTCGATTTCCATCGACGGCGTAGAGGTTGCAGAAGCTCATTCTGATGTAGATGTGACGCAAGCTTTGGCTGATCCGCGCGCGTTGACAAAGGCAACGCAAACAGAGCTAACGCGGGTCGGCTGCCTTGTCGGACAAGCAGACGGCAAATGGGGACCGGGAAGTCGGAAGGCTCTTCAAGCCTTTGCCGAGCAGCGGGGATTGAAGCTTGCGAGCCTGGAGCCGACGAAAGAGGTGTTGCGCGCAATCAAGAATATCCCAGAACGTGTCTGCGCTCCGGTCAAGGTAAAGGCTTTTGATGGCGCGTGGGCACTGACGCGGCGCGCACGTAATTCCGCCTGCGATTACACTGAACAGTCAACGACAATCTTTATCGATGGAACGGAAATTTCCGCGATGGTGCCTTTGGCCGGAACAATCACCGCCGACGGGGCGTTCGATATCTATTTAAGTTTCGTCGATGACGATGGTGCGCCAAGGCAAAACCATATCACTGGCAGGCTTCAAGGTGCGAAAGGAAGCGGTGAGTTTTCTCGAGTCGGAGGCGAGTGTGCAGGTGTCGTAAGCCTTGACAAGCGTACTGAATAGGGCCGGCATTTGCGGATCCGTGCAAACGCCGACCAAATCATTCGGACATAGTCCGTCTCATTGAACCAACGTTGAAGTCGCGTGGACTTTGCCGTCGTCGCGCACCTCGTAAAATTTGTCGTTGTCAATGTAGATAAAATGACAAACTGGTTTACCTTGGTCTTCAGAACAGGCCTTTTCACCGTCGAAAGTCAATGGAACTTTGACCTTTATCTTAGTTTTGTTGTTCACCAAAGCTTCGCCAATGATCTGTTTTTTCTTCCAGTTCCAGACGAGAGTGGCAGTTATATCAGCTCCAGCGTCATATATTATTACATTTACCTTTTTCCCATTAGCAAAAGTCTTAAATTCTTCCATAGATGCTTTCTTCGCGCTGCTTGGTAGATCCTCGGCCCAAGCGGACATAGCAAGTGAAAACGTAGCTGCGACAACAAGCGATAACAGTTTCATCCTATCCTCCCCATCCCCCGCCGGTTTGACTGACATGTCTACATATTCTTCAGCGAGGAGACTGAAAATTATCATGACAACAAACTTTCAAGAAGCGGAAATCAGCGCGTCCTAGATGTCGTTGGGGACATTTGCATCTCGGACGTACTGAGAACCTTTGCCATTGCCCGAAAGCGGCCACACCGAGAGCGAGGTCCCGCCACACAGCAGCAGCGTCACTTTCCGTGCGTCCCATAACCTGAAGGTAGCAGGTTCAAATCCTGCCCCCGCAACCAGCTTAACCTGCCGAACAAGAGCCCCATTGCCTTTTGGTGAAATCCAAGTTGGGTTATGGTGGCTGCAGGGAAGAGCGCGATGCTCCGGTCAATTTTCCTCGCCACCCTTCTTGCTGCCGCCACAGCGCCGGCCGCAGCCTACCCCAACGCCGCGAATTACCTGATCGCCGAACAGATCGCTTCGGCTTGCGAGGGCAATGTGGGAGAGATTGCCCCCGGCTCCGTGATCGAGCGCGATCTTACCGGCGAGGGCAAGGCGGATCTCATCACAAGCCACGAGGGCATAAGCTGTTCAGCAGGCGCGTCAACGAGCCGGAGCAGTTTTTGCGGCGCGCAGATATGCGCGGTGAACATCTATGTGCGGCGGGGCTCGCTTCTGGAGCTCAAGACTGAAATGCTCGGGGTGGGCGTAAGCGTCGGCGAAGGGCAGGTCCCGGAAATCCGAATGCACGCCACATGGGGGCGAAGCGGCGACGCTCAAATGGGATGGGCGGGAGTTTCGGTAGGGGGAGGCAACTGATGCGCGCTGGAATGCTGTTGTTGATTTGTTTCTGTTTGATCCCGCTGACATCCCAGGCGGCAGCCATTCACGACGCCGCCAAGAAGGGCGACATCGCGGCCATCGCGGCGGCGCTGGATGCGGGGGCAAACGTCAACGACTTTGACGGTATTGCAACGCCGCTCTTTTACGCGGTCAATAGGCAGCATCTTGAAGCGACCGAATTGCTGATCGAGCGCGGCGCAGACGTCAACGCCGGGTCGAAGATTGGGGGGCCGCCCCTGATGGCGGCGGCCGCTAGAAACCGGCTTGAATTTATCACGCTGCTGTTGGTGCATGGCGCAAATCCGAACTCGACCGCGGGGAAGCAGACCCCCCTTCATGTGGCCGTCAAGCATGGCTGCCTCGACTGCGTCACGGCGCTGGTCGAAGCGGGCGCTGATGTGAACGCCCGAACAGCGGACTCCTTCGCCCGGACACCGATCCATCTCGCCAGATTTTACGAATATTCCGAGATATCCGACTATCTCATGGCGCATGGCGTCATGCTGCCTAAGCCCGCACCGATTGCCACAAAGTTGGCTGCGGCCGATGTCGAGAAGGGCCGGATTTATTTCGGCGGAAATTGCGACGGGTGTCACAACAACGAACCAGGCAAGGGCCGCAAGACTGGTCCGAACTTGTGGGAGGTCGTCGGCCGCGACAAGGCATCGGTGCCGGAATTCAATTATTCCAAGACTTTGCGGGATTGGGAGGGCGCGTGGACTTACGAGGATCTGAACACCTTTCTCTATGATCCCGTCCTCACCACGCCCGGTGTCCTCATGGAAATTTCCGGCGTTCCCGACGAGACCGAGCGTGTTAATCTGATTGCCTATTTGCGTACGCTAAGCGACAAGCCGATCCCTCTGCCCTAAGTCCCGGCTGATGCGCGAGTGCGGCATGCAACTCGATGTGCTTCCACAGCTCCGCTTCGGTCTGGGTGTAAATGACCCAGGACATGATTCCATTCGTGGGTAATGTTTGCAGCTATACGAACAGCCCGTGGCCGGGCCCCCCTGTGGGATCAGATTAGCTCTCGTACCGATTTGACGCCACGAAATCCAAAGATCGTTCGCCGCGACCTCGCTGTGACTCGGCGCCGAACCATGACCCCACGCAAATCGCCCGTATGCTATTGATATCGCGCTCATATCGGGCGCTGAAAGAGGGTCGACACCGGCGCCGGTCGTGACCCTTTCCTGGGTCAAGAAAAGCGGAATAAATCAAACGGTTCACCCACATTGGGGCAGGGGTCACGGTTTGGCGCCGGTTCACAGTGGTGGCGGTAGCCGTCGGGCGGCACTGGGCGCGGCGCTATCCGCGTCTCAGCCGCAGCTCGCGCGTGGCTCCCGGATCATATCGAGTCAGGCGGGACAAGAAAACAGTTCTCATGCTCTTGGGTCGGATGGAGGCAAATATGATAGTCGCCATCCTGCGACGGAATCTCATCACCATATGGAATGAAATATCGCTGTTGACGCGTGATCTTCCGATGATCCCCGGGCCTCAGGATCACAACCCAGCCACCGGGACGAACATGAACCGCGCCGTTTGGGATTCGCTGACACTCGCCATGTTCGGCGTCGCCGTGACAGCAGGCCGGCGGATAGCTCCATCCGGACGGGGCATCATGTGCGCTCGAGGGAACCAAGAATCCTAACGACGAAAGGGCCGCAAGGACGAACGCGGCAGGGGCTTGGCGCCGCGGCATTCCCTTTTCCGATTGCCGCTTCGGCCACATGTTGAAGCAATTATACGCCTGTTATTAGCATTAGCTAATAAAAAGGTGCTGACGCGTCATCTTATGCACCCGTTCTTGCGTTCCGTTTCGGCATGCTGTCTACCCGGTTCTATCCCGGTAGTGTGTCTCCCCGCGTTATTGCTGTTCGAGTAGGCAACAACGGCGGTCCGGAAAACAAAGTATCGGAAAAATTGGCCACGAAGGTAATTGTCGATTTGAGAGCTATCACCTGACCGGGCAGCACACGGGCGGGATCGGCCACCCAGGCCGCGTCGTCGCAGTTTGACGAGTTCGGCCTGGCCGGAACTCCAACGGCAATTGGGCGCCACCCTTCAGCGTCAGGATCGGCGCCGCGGTGGTCGGTGCCGGGGATGCGCACGCCCTGCACTTCGATCGAGCCGCCGAGGGCGCTGGCTCCTCGATCAGAGAGTCACTATTGCGTCGATGCTACCATATCAAATGACGTCGCAAGCCAATCCTCATAGCGGCAGCTCCTTGCCCGCCTGCTCCGCTACCATGTACGCAGCGTACCAGTCCGGCCAATTCTCATCACGCTGGCCGCCGGTCCGCTTCTCGTGCTCGCCATGGGCCACAGACGCACGCCGGAACGCCGCTGCGAGCTCGGTCGACGAGGCGAATGTGGTGTTGTCGGCGTCGACACGCCCTGGAAAGCGTTGGGTGACTTCCTGCAACAGCCATTGGTTTCCATCTGGATCGCTGAATGTGGCGTATGAGGTGTAGCTGCGCCGCTCAGGGTCCGGTCCGCTGACACGGCCTTCACGGCCGGCATAGTGGTACACCTCGCTCACGTCGACACCGCGATCGGCGAGTTCGGCGCGCGCTGCCCCGATGTCCGACACGACGAGCTCGCCAACGTGTTCGAGGACATCGAGCTCGATCCGGGCATAGAGCCCCGGTGTGACCCCTGAGCCGAAAACTGTCGAACACGGGGAGCCCGGAGGCGTAAACTGGATTACATGAAATTCGTCGCCTGTGATGTCGGCGTCCAGTCGCCAACCCAAGCCGCCATAGAAGTGCTTGGCGCGGTCGACATCCGAAACGGGAATGACCACGACCTCGAGCTTCAAGTCTACCCCTCACGCTGCCGGGGTCGCGATTGCGGCTTCGCCGCGCTCCTGAATATCGTCCATGACGATCTCCTTGGGTTTTGGATGCGTTGCGTTATCTTCAACGCCACGCGCCCTGCCGGTGCCGGTGGTGGCTGTTCATGCATGCAAGCGGGATTTGAGGCACGGGGCCGCAACTATGCCGCCGAACCTCTTGATGCTCTTCTGGATGTGCACATATCCGGTAACGCGAATTCGCGCCCGCTAATCCGAGATGGACTTCGCGGCGGACGAAACGCGCCCTACGTTTTGGCAGGCTGGTCGCTAATCAGCCAAAATATTGGCGGCTAAATATCCTAGCATTCCTATTGTATTGCAGCAAATCAACTCCCACGCATCAAAGGAAATTTTCCAGGATATATTTCACTAACCATATGTTTTTTTCCCTAGAGCGAATCGGCACAGCTAAGCTCGTCGTCGCTTCGGTTCCAGAAGACACCGACAAATCCTTACGCGTCCTGATCCCGACGTCCTGTTGTCAGCAGTCCAGAATTGCCCTTCGGTCTGACGGAGAGAGCGTCCGCTCAGAGTCATGGGTGTGAAGCCAACCGAGGGCGAGCGAACCTCCGCTGGGGGTCAATTCTTCCGGTTTCTCGAAAAGGAAGGATGCACCAGAAGCGGCCATCGCGACGGGTATCATTGAACAACCGAAATTTGGCCGTTTGTGAACTGTCCGCTGCCAAGCTCGCACTCGGATCGCAGACGTCCGTTGCGAGCCGTTCAACGTTGTCCTCCTGACACGGTGAGGACTTCCCCCGTCATCCAGGCCGACGCGCGGGAGGCCAGGAAGATGGCGACCGGACTCAGATCGGAAGGTCGGCCGGGTCGCTTTTCCAAGGGCGTCGCGGCAATGAGGTGCGCTTCCTGCTCGCTGCCCTTCAAACCGATTGCCCGCGCGCCTTCCGTATCGATGTAGCCCGGCATGATGGCATTCACCCGGATTTTCCGTTCGGCGAGTTCGAGAGCCAGCACCTTCGTTATGGCGTTCACCGCGGCTTTGGACGCGGAATAGACGGCGCCACCGGGCGCATTCCCCAAGGCGGATAGGGAGCTGATGTTGACCACGCTACCGCCTTCGGGGTTGAAGTTTGCAACGGCAACCCTGGTGGTGGTCAGTAGGCCGAGCACATTGGTGTTGAAGATGTGATGAATGTGCGCCTCATCGATATCGGGCAGCGCTTTGAAGTCGAACACTGCGGCGTTGTTGACCAAAATATCGATCGGCCCAAATCTCGCCACCACCTCGACCACCATGGCTTCGATATCTGCGGTTTTGGCCAAGTCGCCTTGAACAGCGATCGCCTGCCCACCCCGCCTTGATCTTCCGCACCCTCGTCCGCTTCTGGGTGCCAACATTTCAATCCAAAGCGTCCGGCATGCGGCGCAAAGCTGCCCTCCACCTCGCGGCAGACGTACCTCGGCTAGGGGTCAGGGGTTAGCCTTCAATTTCTCTGGCGGAAGGCCCATTGAGGTCCGAATCCGGTCGTTTGAATTTTACAGCTGCGATCACGGCGGAAGTCACTGGCGGTTTAGTGGATTCCCTCAGCAGGTTGTAGATCGAGCCGCCCTTGACGTTTATATGCTGCCCAAGGCGCGGCGGGCAGTGCCGAATCCGCGCGCTCAGCCTCGGTGAGTGAATTCCACCACTGCCGGCGCTAGAGCCTGCCTGCCCTAAGATGGCCTGATCGGCTGTACCGCATCGTTCCCTGCGCGATCCCCCCGCCGCCTATCATTTTCGACGGACTTCTTGAACAGGAACTCAAACTCGCCCATGCCGCCGCGTCCAGTGGCTGTTCGCGGCACCGTCCACCCAGCCTAGCGGACGCTTTATTCCATTGCTGACCACTGTCAAAAAGCGCTGTTAACCAAATTTTTTAGCCCGCCAATGCTTATTCGCGGGACTGAAGGATGAGGTGAACGATGTGTGATTCAAACATAAGCGCGTTTCCGCTGCATCGGCGGCGGAAGTTGGTCGAAGGTATCGCGCGAGTCCTGGAATCCAAGAACGGGGAGGACGCGAATGCCTTCTGGCGCAGTACCGCCAAGACAATTCTCGTTCAACTGTCCGAATCAGGAATTGCACCCGGGCTCGCGGAACAGGAAGTTGGAACACTTCTTCATGCTGTCTTGGGCGATATAGCCACCCGGAGTGCAGCGAAACTTGCGCAATAGCATCGGCTCACTACGATATCTCCGCGTGGAGACACCCCGGGGGCTCCGCAAGCGTAGCACCACTGTATCCGTCAAATGCAAGGTTTCTCAGTGCGGATGAAAAGATCACCGCGTTCGTCGAAATTATGCGCGAATGTGCTCTCGGGCGAGATACGGTCCGCCTCGCCTGTCCGGCGGTCATCGACCAAATCGAGGTAGGCGATGCGGAAATCCGCATTCATGGAAGGCCGACGGACCTTTTCCACGAGCTGAACCCGCAAAACCAATGAGCCGCCGTTGAGTTCCACACTGCACTCTTATGTAACAGACCCAAGGTTGATTGACGATCCTCTCCCAGGTCCACCCGGTTCCGAACCGGCACAACGCGCCAGGAGCTGACGTTAGCCCGGGCAATCGGATTGTGAGCATTTTGGTGCAGCGCGGACGAAGCTCGTCCGCGCCTGACCACAAAGGGCGACGCATTCTTAGGCGGTCGGATTGACAATTTGAGTATCTGCGTTTGACTGTCTCGATGGATCATCAGCAGGGCGGCAAGAAGATCGCTTCATGGCTGCAAGGCTTGGGCCTTGAGCAGTATGCCGACGCATTCATTGACAACGACATTGATCCGGCAATTCTACCTAAGCTCTCCGACGATGACCTTAGGGAGCTTGGCGTAAAATCTGTTGGTCACCGGAAAAAGATCCTGACCGCCATCGCTGAGCTCTCGCATCAGGCGGACCAACCACTCCCGGCGAGCGAAGAGGCTAAGCGGAATGCTCACCACGGTGCAGCGCCAAAGCGCGAAGCGAATGAGGCCGAAAGGCGGCACCTCACGGTCATGTTCGTCGACCTCACGGGATCGACCGCCCTAGCGTCGACGCTCGATCCCGAGGATTTACGCTCCGTCATAATCGCGTATCAATCGTTGGTCGCCGCAGAGGTCGCCCGCTATGACGGCTATGTCGCCAAATACATGGGCGACGGCGTCCTTTGCTACTTCGGCTGGCCACACGCCCACGAGGAGGATGCCGAGCGGGCAGTCCGCTCTGGACGCTCCATAGTGACAGCTGTCGCTAACTTGCGTACTCCCGCGCAAGTGCCGCTCGCAGCCAGAGCGGGCATTGCCACGGGACTGTGTGTCGTCGGAGACGTTATCGGAACGGGGTCCGCACGAGAAGAAGCCGTTGTTGGCGAAACCCCCAATCTCGCCGCCCGGCTACAGGCCCTGGCCCAGCCGGGGTGTGTTGTGGTCTCCGAGAGCACGAGAAAGTTGCTCGGCGGAGTATTCGCGGTCGAGAGCCTGGGTCCGCTAGAACTGAAGGGAATTTCAGTCCCTGTCTCACCGTTTGTGGTGGTTGGGGAACGGGCCGTCGAGATACGCTATGACGCGCGCCTCTCGAGCGCGCCTCAACTCATGATCGGAAGAGACCTCGAACTCGGCCTCGCTCTTGAACGTTGGGGGCAAGCGAAGAGAGGTGAAGGACAGCTCGTCCTGCTTAGCGGCGAGGCAGGCATCGGCAAATCTCGCATCACCCGTGCCTTGATAGACACAGTCTCTCAAGAGAACCCTGCGCGGGTGAGCTATCAGTGCTCCCCATACTACTCCGGCTCGCCGCTCTATCCTGCTGTTCAGCACCTTCGCCGCGCTATCGGTATTGAAGAAGCCGACGACGATGGGGAGAAGCTCAGAAAGCTCCAGCGCACCAAAGGCCTAGCGAATCCGTTGCTGCCCATATTTGCCTCCCTGATCGATCTTAAATGCTACGAGAGCGATGCTCTGGCGGGCCTAAATCCGCAGCAACTGCGAGCGCGCACGCTTGACGGATTAGTGGATGACATCCTTGGCGCTGCAGCAAGGCGGCCTTTGCTGTTCGTGATCGAGGACATCCACTGGATTGATGCGACAACGCTCGAATTGTTGGATCAATGCGTCGACCGGATTCAGAACGCTCGGGTCATGATGATGGTGACCACAAGACCCAGCTTCGAACACGGTTTTGGCGGACATCCCATAGTGACCAAATTGGCGCTTAATCGCCTTGGCCGTGAACAGACCACGGCTTTTATCGAGAAGCTCGCTGGCGATATTCGATTACCACCCACCATTGTAAACAAGATTATCGCCACGACTGATGGTGTGCCGCTGTTCATCGAAGAGCTGACAAAGAGTGTTCTCGAAACCCACCAATTCGATCGCGTCGCCGTCTTCGAGGAAGACCATGCCAGGTCGGCAGATCTCGACATTCCGCTAACGCTGCACGATTCGCTGATGGCTCGCCTCGACCGATTGCAGCCGGTCAAGGAAGTTGCGCAAATGGCGGCATGCATCGGCCGCGAATTCCGCCAGGACCTCCTTGGATCGGTCACGCGGCTCAGCGCTGTCGAGTTGGAAGAGGCACTCGATAAGCTTGTGGATGCCGAGCTCGTCTTCCGCCGCGGAAGGGGGTCGGACGCACGATATACGTTCAAGCACGCGCTCGTTCGCGATGCTGCCTATCACAGCATGTTGAAGTCGGTGCGCCAGGACATACACAGCAGGCTGGCGGACAAACTCGGCTTGGAGTTGACGGTCGAACCGGAGCTGGTTGCACATCACCTAATAGCGGCAAGGCGGTATCGCGAGGCAGCTGAATGCTTCCTCCAAGCTGGGCGCGCCGCCGCCGCGCGATCTGCCAATGCGGAGGCAGTCGCGCATTTCACGAGCGCCCTGGACGCTTTAGAAGAGGTCACTCACTCGGGCGATGCAAATGAGCTTGAACTCGGAATCCGGATTGAAATGGGCGTCCCGCTGAACGCGTCGGCTGGATATGCGTCGGAGAAGGTTGAAGCGAACTTTCTTCGCGCCGAAGAGCTTTGTATATCCACGGGCCTCAGCTCCAACCTCTTTTTTGTCCGGCGCTCCCTTTGGAACTTCTACCTTGACCGGCCTGACCTTCACCGGAGTCGAAACCTGGCCAAGCAACTCCTTGCCGAAACCTCGGGCGGAGAAAACGTTGAGGAAACGACGTTGGCACATCGGGCGCTCGCCACGTCCTATTTCTATCTCGGCGCCATTGGGGATGCTGCACGGGAAGCCGAGGCTGGAATCAACGCCTGGGCGACCTCCGATAGGGATTTCGATGTCGTAAGATATGGAGAGGACGCCCCCTCGATTTGTCGCAGCTATCTAGGCATCGCGCAGGTCTTGGGAGGGCGGGTCGATACCGGGCTCGCCAATTGCGCGTCAAGCGTTGAATCCGCGGAGCGGCTCGATCATCCGCTCAATCTGGCATTTATCCTCATGAACCTCGCTCTTGCCCGACGTCTCCGCAATGAGCCGGCCGAGTGCCGTGCGATCGCTGAACGGATGCTCATTTTAGCTGACGACCGCAGACTGGCATCCTGGTCCGGCGGTGCTCGCACTCTGCTCGGCTGGGCCATCGGCAGCGACCTGCCCGACGAAGGGCTCAGAATGCTGCGAGATGGCATTAACCGATGGCGCTCGACTGGCTCGGAGCTGCACTTGCCACACTTCTATTCGTCGATGGCGGACATTTGCCTCCAGCATCGATGGATCGATGAGGGTCTCATGGCGATCGAGAATGCTGTCGAGGCGATGGACAAGACCGACGAGAGATGGGCGCAGGCTGAAGTCGAACGTATTCAGGGTTGCTTGGTCGCCAAGGTGGATGTGACCCGAGGGATGGAAGTCCTAACCAAAGCCTGTGATACTGCGATAAGCCAGGGCGCGCGTTGGTTGGCGGTTCGTGCTGCAACCGAGTTGGTCAAGCTCTCAAAAGGTTCGGGCCAGGAGCTCCGAGCTGAATGGCGGAGTCAGCTTCGGATTAGCGAGATCGCTGAAGGCTTAGAAACCTCGGTCATCCGCGAAGCTGCTGCTATTCTCTAGGTCACCGCACATCGATAGGCTAACTAGCAGGTCCTGGGCCGACGAGCGGGCCGAGCTAAGCTGCCATCTAAGGTCAAAACCGAATTCGACCGCCTGGGCGATTGTCCGGAGATCTGCTCGCGAGGTCTGGTTGTGGGGCAGAGCGGCTGATGCTTGCCCACCCATGAGTGTCCGCTTCGGGTCAAATGCGTGAATTCGACATCATGCGTTTCAATCGGCGCGGTCACCAGGCTGCACCCATCGCACAGTGCCGAGGGTCATATAGACCAACGCGCCGCGGCGAGCCCCGGTTGTTCGCAGGTAGTCCTCGAGTTGACCTGCGTGAATTCGCATGTCCTCCTGCGTCGGCGCGATGTCGCTTTTCCAGTCGAGAACGACCGCGGCGCGACCGTCGTCTAATGCGACGGCATCAAATCCGTCCGGCAAGCGCTGTGGGTTCGCTTGCATCGGCGAGCAAGGCGTAGATCGGCCATTCTGGGACGAGACGCGGTCGCAGGGCGGCGATCTCCGGAAGATCCAGGGTTCGCCAGGCGGTCGAGGCGATTTCGTCGGGTTCGGGAAGACCGGCCTCGTCTTCGCGATCGATCACCAGTTCTGCGATAAGCTCCCGGGCGCGATCGGCGAACCCGGCAAGGTCTTCACCAAGTTCGCCAGTCAGGACCTCCTCCATCACCTTATGCAAGACGAGTCCTCGGACACGTCCTGCGCCGATTGGCAGCTCCGTCTCCGGCGCCTCGCCAGAATCGATCACGATCGCCTCGGTCACAGGCATGCGATCGGGATCCTGGTTGCTCGGCTGAAGCCATCTGAGCGGGACTGAAGCGGCGGCGATGGCCGCGCGCTCCGCCTCGAAAATCTCCAGCGTCTGTCCGTTTGGCGGATCAGCCACCACAGGGCGTGCCGCCGGCGCAAAACGCGAAAGATCCAGCAGCGGTAGGTCATGGTGGGCCAGGTGGACAATTCGCGCCCAGGACCTCTGCTCCGCCTGCGGTAGCTCAGGAACGATGAGGAGTTCGCGAGCCCGAGTGCACGCGACATACCAGAGGCGCTCGCGTTCGCGGGCAAGGCTTTCATCATCCGACGCAAGCGCCAGCAGAAGATCGGGCGGGACGACGTCGCCTATGACCCAGTGCAGCGTATTATCCGATGCGCGATGCACGAACGGCTCGCGCGAGCGGAGCAAGGTGGCTGTGTTGATCGGGATCACCACCGGCCATTCCAGCCCTTTCGCGCTGTGAATGGTGATGATTTCAATGGCATCGCCTTCTGCATCGACCCGACCCTCGCTCGCCGCAACTCCCTGCTTCCAATCCTTGGTGATGTCACGGACGAATCGCTTGAGGCCTGTGACGCCGTAAGGCCGCGCCCTTTCGAGGAACGCTTCGACGTTCGCAGCCGCGCGGGCGCTGCGATCGCCTTCGCGCGCGGCGAGAATGGGTCGAATGGCTAGCCGCTCGGCAGCCTCGGCCAAAAGCAACGCCGGTGTCGTCGTTCGCGCTCTCGCTCTCAAGTCCCGCAGGACCGAAAGCGTCCGCCGCGCGATCGGATGCGTGACGTCACTGGGTCCGTCAGCAGCGAGAAGCGCGGGATGGCGTTTGGGCGATCGGGATCTTGGGGGAGCGACGCCGTGACATCGAGGAGCTCCTCGTCAGTCAGGCCGACTAGCGGGCCGCGCATCAGTGCGCCGAAGGCCAAGGTGTCGCCGGCGTCGGCGAGCACACGAGCCAAGGCGAGCATATCCTGCACTTCCTGACGTCGGAACAGGCCCTTGCCCGCTTGGGACGCGATCGGCAGGCCGCGCTGTTCCAGCGCGCGTTCAAAGCGCCAGAGTTCGGTGCCTGTCGGCGCAAGCAGGGCTATTCCGCCGGCGGTGAGCGGAACCATCAAGCCGTCGTCGTCGCGAACGTGCAGATTGCCGATGAGCCGCATGCAGAGTTCAGCGACGACCTCTGCCTCGGCATCGCGGATGTGCTCTGACCGCGAATTGGGCGGCACGTCGACGGTGATCCTGGCTGCACACGGAAGGTCGTGGGTAGGGGGATCTATGGTCGCCGTGAGCGCCACATAGCCAGGTTGCCCGACGCCAGAAAATGGCGTCTCGAAACAGCGGTTAACATGGGTGAGAATGTCCGGTCGGGAGCGGAAATTCGCGGTGATCTGAATGATGTTGTCCGGCCACCGCCGTTCGATTGCGGCACGCGCCTGCGCATAAGATCCGACATCCGCGCCGCGGAACCGATAGATAGCCTGTTTCGGGTCGCCGACCATGAAGAGCGCCCCAGGCTTCAAGACGCTGTCCTGCCAGTGCGGCGCGCGGTCTTCGGCGGCGATCAGAAATAGGATTTCTGACTGGATGGGATCGGTGTCTTGGAACTCGTCCACGAAGATATGGCGGTAGCGGATCCCGAGAGCACGGCGCACGGCATCATGGTCGCCGACCAGAGCCTGCGCCCGTTCCAGAAGATCGTCGAAATCGAGGACGGCGGCCGCGCGTTTAAACGCGGCGTAGTCGTCAAGCACCTCGTCGAGTTCATCGGACAGACTTGCAACAAGTGCCGTGGCGATGCGGCCGAGCACCACTCGGTAGCAGTGGTCGACCCGGTCGAAGTGTTGGCCAGCTTCCTCGTTGAGCTGGTCGCCCAGATTCTTGCCGGCGACCTTCTCCCAGGCCGATTTCCGTCTTGGCCTGATTAGATCGAATGTGTTCTTCCGCATGCAGGAAACTCGAATCGGATGGGCGAGCGCCCAGAGCCGGGGAAAATCGGGCGGCGTCTCAAAGCTGCCGGCGTAAAAGTTTGCCAGCGTCTCGAGCTCGCCCAGCAGCTCGAGCGTTTTGGGCTCGACGGGTTGAGCGACTATCCAGCGCCGGAAATCCGCGACCGCTTCGACCAGATCGATGTCCGGATGGCCGGTGAAGTCGGCAGGCAGCGCCCGCGCATCGCGATGCTTGAGACGAAAGCGCGCCAGTTCCTGAAGGGTGGAGACAACGCGGCGGGGGTCTTGGCGCGACAAGACTGCGATCGGATCGCTTGGCCGCTCCGGACTGTTGAGCCGCCGTTTGAGCCATTGCTCGAATACGGAGTCAAACGCAGCGGCGGCCTGGACCGCATCCAGCATCTGCGCGCCTGGGTCAATATCAGCCTCGACCGCGTAGCTTGAGATGATGGTCTGGCAGAAGGCGTGGATCGTTGCGGTCGTAAGTTCCTCGAGTTTGGCAGCGGCGGCGGATATTGCGTGCCGCTGAGCCGCGTCGAGGCCATTGGGCAGAGCTTCCCGCAATGGGGCCGGCACACGTTCGGCCAGAAGTTCGTTGACGTAGCGATGATGACGGCAATCGCCGCCTGATCCACGCCCCGCCAGCAGCCTCATCGCTGCCACGCTCAAAACAGCACCCGTCATACGCAATCTGCAATCGCGTTTTCACACGACCTCGACCCGAAGTGGACCTTCGATTGAGTTTCAGGAAGGTCCGCAGCGGGTCAAAAACCGCTCGTTCCGAAATGGTTCGATCACCCCAACTAGATCATTCAATCCGGCGGTTAGGATCAACTTCAGCGACCATCCTCCCGGCGCTTTGTCAAGTGCTCAAGACGTGATCGAAACGACCGCAGTATCCTGAGTTTTTGTCGCTCGCTCGGCAGCATATTGAGGTAGACTGAAACAACTTGCCGTGACGATTCCGATGGGGGGAGACCCATGGATGTTGGCAGCTGGCTGCGCAGCTTGGGACTTGGTCAATACGCTGCTGCCTTTGAAGACAACGCGGTCGACGCTGAAACCTTGCGCGAGTTGACTGCCGAAGATCTCAAGGAGCTCGGCGTCAGCCTCGTCGGCCCGCGGGGCCCGCCGCTTGCCGGGCGGGCCCCCCCACGCGCCACAACCGTCGGGAGCCGCCACACCACCCCCGACGAGACAACCCCCCCGGGGGTGGGCCCCCCTGGGGCCGGCGCGGGCGACGGGGTGGGGGGGGTGCGCCCACGCTCGCGGACAGACCTGTCTCGAGCGGCAACTACACCCAGTCGGAGAATCCCGACCGGGGTAAGGGCACCGATGGCGACGTGGCTGAGCGTCGCCAATTGACAGTCATGTTTTGCGATCTGGTCGGATCAACGACGCTTTCGGCGGAGCTCGATCCGGAGGATCTCCGCCAGGTGATTGGCGACTACCAAGCCGCCGTGACTGAGGAAGTCACCAAACTCGGCGGTTTCGTCGCCAAGTACATGGGCGACGGCGTTCTTGTATATTTCGGCTATCCGCACGCGCACGAGGAAGATGCCGAACGGGCACTGCGGGCCGGTCTCGCCCTCGTGGAGCGGATCGGCCGTCTTAAATGGCGAGAGACTAGGCTCTCAGCGCGAGTCGGTATAGCAACCGGTATAGTAGTCGTAGGCGATCTGATCGGCCACGGCAGCGCACAGGAGCGAGGGGTGGTGGGTGAGACGCCCAACCTGTCCGCCCGCCTCCAGGCAATGGCCAGGCCCGGAAGCGTCCTGAGCGACGATACGACGCGAAGGCTCGTTGGCGAGCTTTTCGAGTGGCGTGATCTCGGTGCTGTTGAGGTCAAGGGCCTTCCGACCCCTGTACGGGCGTGGGAAGTGGCTGGGCTGAGCACGATCAACAGTCGCTTCGAGGCACTGCACGCGACGCGGCTCACTCCAATGATAGGGCGCGACGAGGAACTCGGCCTATTGCGGCGCCGCTGGGAGCGTGCCAAGGCCGGCGAAGGACAGGTCGTGCTTGTCTCCGGCGAAGCGGGTATTGGCAAGTCCCGCCTCATCGCTGCAATACAGGATAACGTCGGCGACGATCCGCTTACGACCTTGCGCTACTTCTGTTCACCGCATCACCGCGACAGCATGCTGTATCCCTTCATCGCGCAATTGGAGCGTTGGGCAGACTTTGCGCGGGATGACCGTCCGGCGGCCAGGCTCGATAAGCTGAAGAATTCGGTCGGCGCCCTTCCCGCGGCACCGCCTGACACGCTCTCCCTCCTGGCCGACCTCCTCGGCATAGCCGATGAGAGCATCGCGCCGGTCACGGCCGATCCGCCGCGCAAGCGCGAGATGATGCTCTCGCTATGGCCTCGGCTGTTCGAGGCGCTGACAAGGGATCGACCGCTGCTCGTCCTCTTCGAGGATGCGCATTGGACGGATGCGACATCGCTTGAGGTGCTCGATCGCGCGGTGTCGCAAATCGCTCGCCTTCCTGCCCTGCTCGTCGTGACATTTCGGCCTGAGTTTCAACCCTCGTGGATTGGCCAGCCTGCCGTTTCAGCGACCTCCCTCTCGAGGCTGCTGCCCCACCACACGAGCGCACTCATCGCAGGGGTCACACGCGGCAAGCCATTGCCTCCTGAGATTCTAGGCCACATCGTTCACCGTACCGACGGAGTACCGCTGTTCGCTGAGGAACTGACCTCCATGCTTGTCGAGAGCGGGATGCTTCGAGAGGAGGAGGAACAGTTCGTTCTCGATCAGCCGCTCCCGGCGTTGGCGATTCCCGCCAGCCTGCAGGCTTCACTCATGGCCCGTCTCGACCGCCTCGCTCCGGTGAAAGAGATCGCGCAGATTGGCGCCGCGATCGGCCGCGAGTTTTCCTACGAACTGCTTGCCGCAGTTGCGCGCCGTACAGATGCTCAACTGACCGGTGCACTCGACCAGCTCACCGAGGCAGGCCTCGTATTTCGTCGCGGGACGCCTCCGAACGCCAGCTACATCTTCAAGCATGCCCTTGTGCAGGACGCCGCCTACAACACGCTCCTGCGCGCCCGGCGGCGGGATCTGCACGCCAGAATCGGCCATGTGCTCGAGGCAGGCTTCCCTGAAATCGTAACTTCACAGCCCGAACTTCTTGCCCATCACTTCGCAGAGGCAGGCCTCGACGACGCTGCGATAGATTACTCGCGCAAGGGTGGCGAGCGTGCCCTTGAGCGCTCTGCAAATGCAGAAGCGGCCGCGCATCTCGAGCGAGCGATCCGCCAGCTCGTTACGTTGCCGGAAAGTAAAGAGCGCAACCGTCGCGAATTACCACTACAAATGGCGCTCGGCTCGACGACGAGGGCTCTGAAAGGACACGCGGCTGACGAGACTTTGAAGGTCTACAACCGCGCACGCGCGCTCCTGGACGAGACCGTCCCCGCAAAGCAACAAATGGCAGTGCTGTATGGCGCTTGGACCGTGCCCGCGGTCCGTGGCGACTGGGTGTCCGCGCTGGAGATTGCCAGGCAATCGCTCGCGCTGGCGCAAAGCGATGACGACCCCGAAGCTGCTGCCTTCGCAAGCCGCATGAACGGAATCGCGCTTTGGTTGACAGGATCCTTAGAGGAGGCCGTGCCGCATCTCGAGCGAGCAGTCAGGCTCTATGCGCCAGGATCAGGCAACGTCACGGACCTTCGCTACTCACAGGACCATGCCGTCTGGGCCCTCTCGGTCCTGGCTTTGGTGCTGTGGTCGCTTGGCCATCCCGACCGGGCAACTGAAGCAGCGGTGCGCTCGCTGGAATGGGCGAGAGCGATCAACCATGGAATGACAACCGGGTTCTCCCTCAGCTTTGGCTCTGTGCTTTGGGGTTTCTTCCAGGAGGGGCCGCGGCCAGGCGGCGCCGACGCCGATGAGGCCCTCGAGTTCTGCATGGAGCACGACCTCAGATCATACATCTCATGGGGACAATTCTACTGCGGCCTGGCGCAAGTGCGCCATGGAGAACACCACAACGGACTCGAACTGATGCGTGCCGGGATGTCCGGCATGGACAAGATCAACTTTCGGATCCTTTGGACGGCCCATCTCGGCCACCTCGCCTGGGCGCTTGCGTCGGCAGGTAAAGTCGGGGAGGCGATGGACGTACTCTCGAAGGCACTCCGGGCCGTCGACCAGTACGGCGAGAAAGCGTACGAGGTGGAGCTTCACCGCCTCCGCGGCGACTTGCTCTGGCAAAGGGGCGCAGTCAAGGAAGCAGAGATCGAGTTCTGCAGAGCGGTTGAGATCGCGCGGGCTCAAAAGGCGAAGTCGTGGGAGCTCCGCGCCGTCACAAGCCTTGCACGGCTACACGCCGAGCGAGGACATAGGGCTCAGGCCCTCGAAGTCCTCTCGCCGGTCCAATCTTGGTTTATCGAGGACTTCGACACAGCCGATCTACGGGCCGCCAGGACACTTCTCCAAACATTGGAGCTAGACGCTGAAGTTTCAATCCACCGGGTTCGGTGACGCAGATTTATGGAGTCTTCTCGGGTATGAGCAAAGATCGCAAGCGCTCACCTGAGGGTGCGCCGACAACCGCATAGTCCGAGCGCCAACGTTGCTCATTTGGCTTGCCCTTGGCGAAGGTCCCGTTTGGGGCCGGCTTCGGCTGTTCAGCCGTGGCCAGCAAGTGGCAGTTTGTGGCGCGTCCTCCCGGTTCAGGAACGGGAAAATCTGACCCGTTGAAGACGTTCATCCGCACCCGGTCGAAAGTCAGGAACGGCTGACGAGCGGTCATTCACCGCGCGGCCAACGGCGCGTTCTGGCTCCGACGCTTCCATGGGTGTAGGGTTGTGCCATAAAGAGGCGCATATGGCGGTTCCCCCTCTCAATCGGAAGCTGCTGGCGATCCTGGCGGCCGATATGGTTGGCTACTCGAAGGCGATGGAGGCTGATGAGGCCGGCACCATCGCGCGACTGAAGGCCATGCGCGCTGAGTTGATTGATCCCACCATCTCCCAGCGCCATGGCCGCGTCGTCAAGCTGATGGGCGATGGCGCGCTTGTCGCCTTCGACAGCGTGGTCGATGCGGTGATCTGCGCGGCCGAAATTCAAAAAGCTGTGGCCGTTCGCAATGGTGGATTGCCGGAGCATGAGCGGATTGTGTTCCGCATCGGGATAAATCTTGGCGATGTGGCGCTGGTTGATGGCGATGTGTATGGCGACGGCGTCAATATCGCCGCTCGCATAGAGCAGCTTGCCGAGCCGGGCGGGGTAATGGTGTCAGGTACGGCCTACGACCATTTGCAGGGCAAGCTTGATTGGCCACTCGATTTCGTTGGCGAGCAGCAGGTCAAGAATATCAACCGCCCCGTGCGGATGTACCGGCTGAGGCTCGATGGCAAGCGGGCGCGCTGGACCTTTCGCAAGGCGATGCCGCGCTGGACCAGGACGGCTGCGGCGGCCCTCGTGGTGCTGGCTCTGGCGGGTGGAGGGACCTGGTGGTTCTTTCAGCCCGCGCCACTGGGGGCCAAGCCGTCGGTCGCGGTGCTGCCCTTCAATAATTATGGCGGCGACGAGGCCACCGGGCGTTTGGCCGATGGCTTGACTGAGGATATCATCACCGACCTCGCGCGGTTTCCCGAACTTGAGGTCGTGGCCCGGAATTCGACGGAAGTTTACAAAGGCAAGCCGGTGGATGCCCGCCAGGTAGCAAGTGCGCTCCATGTCGGCTTCGTACTGGAAGGCTCTATCCAGCGGCAAAATGGGCGGGTGCGGGTCACCGCGCAGTTGATCGATGCACAAACCGGCAACCATCTTTGGTCGGATCGTTGGGACCGGCCCGCTGAGGACGTTTTCGCCGTCCAGACCGAGATCGCAGAGCAAAGTCACCAACCGTCTGGGCGGCGGCGTAGGGTTGATTCAGGCGGCCGGGCGGGCCGCGGCCAAACGTAAACGACCTGAAAACCTGAATGCTTATGATTATTATCTGCTCGGGACCGAGAAGATTGAAAAGATCACCATAGCGGATGAGGAGGAGGCCATCGCGCTTCTCAACCGCGCCGTTGAGCTGGACCCCGGGCTGGCCCGCGCCTGGGTAGAACTTTATCATGCTCATGGTATATTGGCTGGCTTCGGTATCAATCCCGAAAGCGAGATCAAGGCGGCTGCCGATGTGGCCGAACGCGCGGTGCGGCTCGATCCAAGTGACGCTGAGGCACACGCCGTGTTTGGTATGAGCCTCAGCCAGAAGGGCGACAACGCCCGCGCCAAGGCTGAGCTGGACACGGCCCTTCGTCTTGCTCCTGGTTCGTCCGAAATCCTGACATTCTATACCGGCTATGCGGCACGCTTCAATGAACCCGAACGCGGCGCTCAGATGGTCGACCAAGTAATGCGGCTCGACCCGAACTACCCGATGTGGACGTCCAACTTCTTCGCCCCCTGCCTATTTTATGGCCGGCCGATATGAGGACGCGTTGAAGATGCTGGAGCGCATGACGCCTAACAACTACGACAAGTGGAAGTGGGTGGTGCTTAGCAGCTCCCTTGCGGCTCTGGGTCGAATGGATGAGGCGAATGCTTCGGTTAGGGAAACTCTCAAGCAGTACCCGGACCTGACCGTCGAGAGCATGATTAATGAAGTCGGCTTGAGCACTAAAGAGCGCAGCCGGTTTATTGAAACAATGCCGCTCGCCGGCTTTCCGGCTTGCGCCAAGCCCGAGGCGCTGGCGAAACTCGCCAAACCTGTGCGATTGTCGGAATGCGAGGCGGGGGAGGCAAAGCCTCTCGGGCAGCCATAGAACACCCTTGTGCAAAGAAAGGCGAGGGCCGCTGCTCGCCAGCGCGCGAACGGCGCGCGTTGCCAGGAACGACCGCTGTGCATCGAAAGCGACAGTTCACTGGCCAAACGATGAATGGCGGCAAGTGGCGCTTCTTTCTCGTTCCGATTGAGGGAAGCTGCGGAAGAAAACCACCTCTCGCGACCTTCCCTTGTCGCGAAAACTCCCGATCAAAGCGACGGTTTTGCAACTGACTTTTGCACAGTCGCAGAACTCAACTTTTGCGACAACTCCCGCTTTCCTTCTGATGTCGAGCCCAGACGCGCTTCACCTGCGCTTCGCTGCAGCCGGTCAGCTTCGCCGTCCTGCTGATACTGTTGCCGCCAGACCGGAAGACAATAATGCGTTCGTGTGTCACCAGGTCAGCTTGACGTCCGGCATATTTCCCGCCCGCCTTTGCCAATTCGATGCCTTGCCTCTGGCGTTCGCGACGATCCTCGAAGTCGTCTCGAGCCATTTGCAGGGCGAGCTTCAGCAACATTTCCTGAATGGACTCGAGCACGATCTTGGCAACGCCGTCAGCGCTGGCCGCGATGTCGCTAAGATCCACCACACCAGGTACGGCAAGACGAGCACCCTTATTCCGAATTGTTTCGATCAGCTTTTCAGCTTCAGGCAAAGGCAGACGACTGATGCGGTCTATCTTCTCGGCAACGACAACCTCCCCCGGCTGAAGGTCCGCGATTGGACGAAGCAGCTCCGGCCGGTCGGCGCGAGCGCCGGATGCCTTCTCGCGGTAGACGCCGGCGATGTAGTACCCGGCATCCCTCGCCTCAGCGATGATCGATTCCTGGCGATCGAGATCCTGCCCTTGCGTACTGACCCGCAGATAAACACGAGCAACGTGCATGTCCCCCTCCTGCTCGGCTCATTTAGATTACCTCAATGCGCTCTGGCTCAGAATTCCGGGCAAGCGGATAGCCCCATAAGCTGGGTCAGAAATGCGCCGCAGCAACCGCCATGGTTGCGGGGGTCGCGAAACTGCCTATTGTGGGACGGTGCAAAAAGCAGACGCAAAACCGTCGCTTTGATCCGGACTTTTGCGAAAACCAGGCGGCCGGAATCAACGCACCTTACTCGTTCCAGTGGACGAGGCGAACAGCAACAAACCATCCATCTCGGCCATTGGCGGCAGCCAGTTGGTAGAGTTTGACCCTAGAAC
>NZ_JAMYSE010000090.1:0-25367 GCF_040321795.1 Mesorhizobium sp. M0244
GGACGGCGGGGATGAGGTTCTTGGCTGCATGCCGCGAGCGCTGGCCGGCGGCTGCGCGGAGATTGCCGCCGGGCTGCGGATGACCGCATATGCACCGGCAGCGAAGGTTCACGCGATACCGGGAGCGATGGCGTGACCGTCGTCCGGGACCCGGCGCTCGCGGCGGATGCGCGGCGCGAGCGGCGGTTTTTTCTTTCACTTTCGCTCCCGGCGCTGTTCATCGTTGGACTCGCGGCGATACTGCCCATCCTTTGGATCATCCGGCAATCCTTCCTGACCACCGGGGGTGAGTACACCGTCGGCAACTACCAGAAGGTCCTTTCGAGCGGACTGACATGGTCGGCGCTCGTCACGACCCTCGAACTATCCTTGGGTACGCTGGCGGCCTGCATTCTTCTCGGCACCCCTCTGGCGCTGGCTCTGGCCAGCGTCAGACCAAGGGTGGCCAACGTGCTCATGGCGTTCGTCATGCTGCCGCTGTGGACCTCTATTCTGGTGCGTACCTATGGTTGGCTAGTGCTCTTGCGGCGCGATGGCCTGATCAACGCGGCGTTGACCGGTTCAGGCCTGACGGCGGAGCCATTATCGCTCGTCTACAACTTCACGGGAACGCTCATCGGCATGGTGCACTACATGCTGCCACTCTTGCTGCTGCCTGTTTATGCTGCGATGCGCGATATCGACCCAAATCTCATTCGCGCGGCAGCGAGCATGGGAGCCACTCTCAGGCAGGTCATCCGCACAGTCATTATGCCGCTCTCGGCGGGCGGCATTTTCTCGGGTTCGATCATCGTCCTCATCTACGCCATAGGCTTTTTCATCACGCCGGCGGTGCTTGGCGGCGGCAAGGTAAATCCTCTCTCTACCCGGATCGAGCGTACACTATCGACCTTTCAGGACTGGGGGTCGGCGAGCGTCCTGGGCATTCTGCTCCTCGTTCTTATGGCACTGATCGGTGTGATGTTGCTGGCGGCACGCCGCCTGGTGGCCCAGAACACCGTGGAAGCCTCCCATGCTTGAAACCTATCCGCAAAACAGGCTCGCCCGCATTTTGCTCTGGAGCTTTGCCGCTGTTGTCATGGCATTTCTGATGTTGCCGACGCTCGTGGTGGTGCCGCTTTCCTTTTCGGCGTCGAATCTCCTCGAGTTTCCGCCGCACGCCTACTCGTTGCGCTGGTACGAGAACTTCTTCGGCTCGGCAACGTGGATGGCTGCGCTCAGAACGAGTTTGATCCTTGGGACATTGACGGCGTTGATCGCGGTGCCTTTTGCGCTGCTCGCCTGCATTTCAATGAATCGGCTGGGCGGAAAGGCCGCTGCGGCCATCCAGAGCGTCCTGCTAACCCCCTCGATCACTCCAGGAATCCTGCTTGCGATCGGTCTCTTCTTTGTGTTGGCCGCACAACATCTGATCGGAACGTTATTCGGTGTGCTGGTCGGACATGTGGTGCTGGCCATTCCGGTCGCGTGCATTGTGTTATTGCCCGCGTTGGCCCGTTTTGACTGGAACCAGGTTCAGGCGGCGCGCAGCCTCGGTGCAAACTGGGCCAGAGCCATTGGCGGAATAATTGTTCCGCAACTTCGGATCAGCTTGCTGTCGGCGACATTGATGGCGTTCCTGACTTCGCTCGACGAGTCTGTGATTTCGATCTTCATCGCAAGTGGTCGCAACAGCACGATGCCAAAGCTTATGTTCCTGTCGCTGCGCGATCAGATCGATCCGACCATTGCGGCGATCTCGACATTATGGACCGTCATCGTCGTGGCCGTCGTTCTGATTGTGACCCTTCGCCAAAAGCCCTGACCGAGACTGGAAACATGCCCTCCAATCACCACGCAGCCGACGATTTGACGGATCATTCGACGAACATCCCTCAGGTAGGGTTGGCCATCATCACCGGGTCGGCAAACTGGGGGCTTGCCTTCCCGGAAGATGTCGCATTCCATGGCGTGCGCACGTTGCGGCGCGACATGAGTTTTGAAACGCCTTTCGGTCGTACCGACAACTGGAAGCTGCTCGAGTTCGATGCGTCGATCACAGCCGAAGGGAGAGCGAAGCGCGCGCTGTGCATGTATTCGCACGGCAATCCCCGCGACCATATCGACCATTCCTGCCATCGCCGCGCGTTCTGGGTATTGATGCGGGCGGGTGTACGGCAAGTTCTCGCCTGCTCGACTGTAGGCGCCGTCAACAAGGCGATCCAGCCTGGCGATATGGTGGTGACCGCCGATATCATCGAACTGACGCAGACCCCCTTTTCACTGCTTCCTGACCGCCAGAGCTTTGACTGTTCGGGCAAGCAAATCGTGTGTCCAAGATGTGCGGCGGTTCTGGTCGAAACGGCCCGCCGTCATTGGCCAGCCGAATGCCGCGTTTACGGCATCGAACAGCAGTTGGTGGCTGCCCATTGTTATGGGCCCCGACTGACAACGCCTGCCGAAGCCTTGGCGTATCGGGGCATGGGGGCGGATGTACTCAACCATTCCATCGCTCCTGAGGCGACCTTGTCGCGCGAGATCGGCGCGTGTTTCGTGCCTTGCGCGTTCGTGACGGCGGGCTTCAACGACTATATGGATCGCAACCGCCAGAAATTGCTGCAGGAGGACGTGCTGCCCAATCTCTCCATGACAGCCTCGCGGGTCGCGCTGGATACCGCAGCGCGACTTCCCGCTAATCCGGAATGCTCCTGCCAGGGCTTGAAGTCGCCTCAGCCGGAAGAACGCTCCAGCCGGTTCTGAGACGACCTTGGTGCGCCGGATAGCTGAAGCTCTGCCACCGACCAAGAATCCCGAGGGCGCTGCATTGGGCGTGTTTGCGACGCTCGAGTCGTACGCTTCGGCAGGGGCACTCCAGCCCTAAGGCAGCCTGAACCGGTATTCCGTCACGTGATGGTAGATCTGGCCCGGCCACAGCGTGGCTTGCGGGAAATACGGCCGGTTGGGCGCATCCGGCCAGATTTGCGGCTCCAGGCAGAAGCCCGAAAACGCCCTGTACTGGCGCCCGCCCAATCCGGGTGAGGACGGTGCCAGATACTGGCCGGTATAGAGCTGGACGCCCGGCTCGGTGGTCCAGAGCTCCATCTCGACGCCGGAATTCGCGCCTTGCGCCCATGATGCCTGCTTCAGCGGCCCGCGCGTCGAGGCGAGGCAGAAATTCTGGTCGTAGGGGAGCTGTTCGCCCTCGGTCTCCATGCGCAGCGGCCGCGCCTGGCGAAAATCGAAGGGTGTGCCGTCGACCGGCTTGACCGTGCCTGTCGGGATCAGATCGGCGTCGACCGGCAGATAGGCGCCGGCATTCAGCATCAGCCGGTGGTCGAGAATGTCGCCGGCGCCGCCATCATCCAGGTTGAAATAGGAATGTTGGGTGAGGTTGCAGAGCGTCGGCTCCTCGCAGGTGGCGGTCAGTTCGATGCTGAGCGTGCCGGGGATCTTCAGCCGGTAGGTGCAGGTCACGTCCAGCGCGCCGGGAAAGCCCATCGTGCCGTCCGGGTCGTGCAGGGTCAGCGTGACAAAATCTCTGCCGTGCAGCGAAACCGCCCAGGCCCGGCGCGAAAAACCTTGCGAACCGCCATGCAGCGTGTGCTTTTCGAGGAAATTGCGCTCGGTCTGATAGCGTTTGCCGGCAAGCGTGAAGCGGCCGTCGCGCATACGGTTGGCATAGCGCCCGACGACAGTGCCGAAGAAGGCGGTATCCATCTCATAATGCTCGAAACGGTCATAACCGAGCACCAGCGGCGCATCGTGCCCGGCCAGGCGCAAATCCTGGATAATCGCACCCAGCCCGATGATGTTGGCGGTGAGGCCGCCGCCACGGATGGTGAAGCGGCGGACGGCCTCGCCCGCCTGCGTCGTGCCGAAAACCTCGCCGTCCTTCATTGCCATGCTCGCAAGTTCATTGATCGATGCCAGCCTGGCCTTTCGAAGCGGCCCAGGATCGTTTTCGGTATTACCGCATCAGGCTTCTAGAGACCAAGTCCGCCGATGCAGACATATTTGGTGTCGAGATAATCCTCGATGCCCTGATGGCCGCCTTCCTTGCCGAGGCCCGATTCCTTGACGCCGCCGAACGGCGCTTCAGGGGTGGTGATGAGCCCTTCATTGACGCCGACCATGCCGTATTTCAGCCCTTCCATGACCCGGAAGGCGCGGCCGAGATCGCCGGTGTAGAAATAGCAGGCCAGGCCGAACTCGGTGTCGTTGGCGAGTGCTACGGCCTCTTCCTCGGTCTCGAACTTGAATACCGGCGCTACCGGGCCGAAGATTTCTTCCTTCATGAAGCGCATCTTCGGCGTCGCATTGGCGATCACCGTCGGCTGGAAGAACGAGCCGCCGAGCGCGTGGCGCTTGCCGCCGGCGACGACCTTGCCGCCCTTGGCGGTAGCGTCGGCAATCAGCTCCTCGACCTTCTCCACCGCCTTCTCATCGATCAGCGGTCCCTGCTGGACACCGTCCTCGAGGCCGGAACCGACCTTCAGCCCGTTGCTCGCAGTAGCCAGCTTTTCGACGAACTGGTCATAGATGCCGGCCTGCACCAGGAAGCGGTTGGTGCAGACGCAGGTCTGGCCGGAATTGCGGTATTTGGCGGTGATGGCGCCGGCGACGGCTCGCTCGAGATCGGCGTCGTCGAAGACGATGAACGGCGCGTTGCCGCCGAGCTCCATCGACACTTTTTTCACGGTGACCGACGACTTCTGGATCAGGATCTTGCCGACCTCGGTCGAGCCGGTGAAGGTGATCTTCTTGACCAGCGGGTTGGCACAGATCTCGTCGCCGATCTCACCGGCGGCGCCGGTCAGGATATTGATCACGCCTTTGGGGAAGCCGACTTCCTCGGCAAGCGCACCCCAGGCAAGGCCGGAATAAGGCGTCTGCGACGCAGGCTTGACCACGGCGGTGCAGCCGGCGGCAAGTGCCGGGCCGAGCTTGCGGGCCAGCATCGAGGACGGGAAATTCCACGGCGTGATGGCGGCGATGACGCCGACCGGCTCCTTGGTCACCAGGATACGACGGTCGGCCCAGGGTGACGGCACGACATCGCCATAGGTGCGGCGGCCTTCCTCGGCGAACCATAAAATGTACGACGCGGCCGAGCCGATCTCGCCCTTCGATTCGAGCAGCGACTTGCCCTGCTCGATGGTCAGCAGTTCGGCCAGCACGTCCTGATTGTCCATCATCGCGTCGTGCAGCTTGCGCAACAGCTTCGAGCGTTCGAGCGCGGTGGTCTTACGCCATGTCTTGAAGGCAGCGTCGGCGGCTTCGATGGCGCGGCGGGTCTCGGCCTTGCCCGATTTCGGCACGGTACCGATCTTGAGGCCGGTGGCAGGATTGTTGACGTCGACGGTCTGGCCTGAATCGGCCTGCACCCATTCGCCATTGATGAGATTGGCCTGCCGCATGAAATGGCTGGTTTTCTGAAGCATGATCTCGCCTCCGTTCGGCACCTGGCGGGCCGGTCGCTGATTTCGTGAATGGACGTGCGCGATAGCATCGCTAGAGCCACTGCTCTTAGCCCAGGGCAAGCCCCGCAAGCAATCACAAGATGGCATATAGGGTTTGGGCCAGCCAAAGCGAGAGCGATCTCGCCGGGCTCTTATCCAAAAACATGGACAACCACGGTCAGCCAAAAGGCCGTGGTGACCACCGCGCTGGCGGTGGCGATGGTCATCTGGTTCGATGCCAGCGCCTGGCCGGTGTTGAACTGCACGGCGATGAGATAGGAGTTGATGCCGGACGGCAGCGCCGCCACCACCACCGCCACCTTTGCGGTCAATGGCGGCAGGCCGATCAGCCAGACCAGGCCAAGAACCAGCGCCGGCATCAGAAACAGTTTCAGCGCCGACAGCGCCAGCGCCGGCCGGACATTGCCGGAAATGCCGAAACGGCGCAGGCTTAGCCCCATGGCGAACAGCGCCACCGGGGCGGCCGTGCCGGCCAGCGCGTCGCTCAGCCGCGTCGCAAGCACCGGCAGCTGCGCACCGGTGAAGCGCCACGCAAGCCCGGCCAGTATGCCGATGATCAGCGGGTTGATGAATACCCTCCTGAGAAAGCTCGTGATGACACGAAGCGGATGCACAGGCTCGCTGCCGCCACGGCCGAACATTTCGAACAGGATGATCGAGGCCATCATCATCACTGGCAGGTGAATGGAAACGAGCAGCGACAGCACTTCGAACCCGGCTGGCCCGAACACGCCGATGATGAAGGGAGCGCCGAGCAGGACGACATTGGAATAGGACGACGACACGCCGCCGACGACGCCGGCGCGTGCGTCCCGCCCGAAGATGCGGGTGGTGACCAGATGGCCGGCGGCCCAGGTGATTGCGACCGCCGTGAAATAGGCGCCCCATAGCGACCACGGCGCCACGCCGTGGAAATCGGCCTTTATCATGGTCTGGAACAGCAACAGCGGCATTGCCACGTTGATGGCGAATTCGGATACGCCCTCGCCGCTCGCCGGCTTCAAATAGCCGGTGAGCCCGGCAAGATAGCCGAGCCCGACGAGACTGAAGACGAAGAGGACGGTTTCGGTGAGCGGAGACATTTTTCCCGTGATAGGCGAGCCCAGACTGCGGCGCAATCGCCCTGCCCTGACGAATGTCCCGGCCACACAATCCGCCGCACGGATCTTGCCCGAATTTGCTCATGGTCCGGTGGCAGCGCTATACAGGCTTGGGATTGTCGGGGCGGACATGGGGCGAATGGGCTTTGTCGGAAAGCAGCACTTCTTCAGACAGGCGTGGCTGACGGCTTTCGTCGCCGCCCTGCTCTGTCTCGTCGCGACCTTGGCTCATGCCGCGGAGCCGGCGAGCCTCAAGGGGGTGGCGCTGATCGTCGGCCAATCGAAATACCAGCACATAACGGCGCTTCCCAACCCCGCCAACGACGCCCGCGACATCGCCAAGATGCTGACCGATCTCGGCTTCGATGCGCGCAGCGTCACCGACCGCGATACGGCAAAACTGAAGCGCGACCTCGAGCGTTTCGCCGAGGATGCCGAGGACGCCGACGTCGCCTTGATCTACTATTCCGGCCACGGCATTGAGGCCGGCGGCGAGAATTACCTGGTGCCGGTCGACGCCAATATTGCTTCGCTGAAGGACGCCGACCAGGCCCTGGTGCCGATTTCCGCCGTCATGGACGAATTGAAGCAGACCGTGCCGGTGGCGATCATGCTGCTCGATGCCTGCCGCACCAACCCGTTTCCGCCGGATGCGGTGCTGCGCCGGGCGCCAACCGCCTCGGCTTCGCCGATAAGCGCCGGCGGGCTGGAACCGGTGCGCGGCGCCAGGGCGCTCGCCGACGCACCCGCGAGCGAAAATCTGGGAACGGTGATCGGCTTTGCCGCCGAGCCGGGGCGGCCGGCACTCGATGGCATCGTCGGCGAAAACAGCCCCTATGCAGCGGCGTTGCTGCGCCATCTCGCGGCAATGAAGGGCACCGAGTTCGGCTCGGTCATGCGCATGGTGACCGAGGAAGTCTATCTCGACACCAAGGCGAAGCAGCGGCCATGGGTCAATGAAAGCCTGCGCCGGCTGCTCTATTTCGGCGTAGCGCCGCAGGAGCCGACCGGCGACGACGGGCTGATCACCGGCGAGCGGCGGCAATTGCTGCTGACGATTGCCGAGCTGCCAGATCCCAAACGGGCACAGGTGGAATTGGCCTCGCTGCAGGACGGCGTGCCACTCGACGCGCTCTATGGCGTGCTGAGGGCGCTCGGCACCGAAAAGATGCCCGAGGATCCAACCGACCTGCAAAAGCTGCTCGACGCCCAGGCCGAGCGCCTGAAGAAGATGTTCTCCGAGCGCGACGCGCTGCGCACCGACGACCCCGAGATCAGCCGCCTCGTCGCCTCGGCCGACAAGGCCATCGGCCAGGGCGCCATCGTCACGGCGCGCAACTTCCTCGACCAGGCAGTGGGCCGGGTCGAGCAGGCCAGCGGCGTGGTCGATCAGGCAGAGGAATTGGTCAAGCAGAAGCGCATCGCCGACGCGGCGATCTATGCCAGGCGCGCCGACGCTTCGGCGCTGGTCTTCGACTATCTGTCTGCCGCCAACGACTACCGCAAGGCCTTCTCGCTGGTCGAGAAATGGGACGACAAGCTGCGCTGGAACTACAAGAACCAGGAGGCGGAGGCGCTCAATGCCCATGGCAGCGCCACTGGCGACAGGCAAGCGCTGCAGCGTGCCATCGACGCCTACCGCGTCATCCTGAACTTCATCCCCAATGGCGAGCAGAACCGCGACTGGGCGATCACTCGCAACAACATGGCCGTGGTGTTGCAGACGATCGGCGAGCGCGAGCGCGAAACCGGCCGGCTGGAAGAGGCAGCGAAAATCTTTCGCGATTCGCTTGCCGTGTTCGCGCGCGAGAAGGACGACCTCAACTGGGCCGCCGCCCAGAACAATCTGGCCAATGTGCTGCTGAAGATCGGCGAACGCGAGAGCGACCCGAAACGCCTGAACGAGGCGGTGGTGGCGATGCGCGCCACGCTGGAGAAGCGCCCGCGCGAAAAAGTTCCGCTGGACTGGGCCGCTTCGCAAAACAACCTTGGCCTTGCGCTTTACGCGGTCTCGGAACGCGAACCGAGTGGCGAGCGCCTGGCCGAGGCCGAGGCCGCCTACCGGCTGGCGCTGGAAGAATACACGCGCGAAAAAGCTCCCGTTCAGTGGGCGATGGTTAAGAACAATCTCGGCAACACGCTGGTGTCGCTCGGCACGCAACGCAACGACAAGGCGAAAATCGACGAGGCGGCCGACGCCTTCCGTGCCGCGCTCGGGATCCGCACCCGCGATACCTTCCCGGTCTCCTGGGCGACCAGCCGTCTCAATCTCGGCAATGCGCTGAGCAGTGCTGCCCGTTTCGAACTTGGCACCGGCCTGCTCAAAGAGGCGGCTGCCGCTTATGGCGACGCGCTGACCATCTTCACTCGCCAGCGTTTTCCGACGGATTGGGCTTCAGCGGAGAACAATCTCGGCTCGATCTACCAGACGCTCGGCCAGCGCACCCGCGATGCTGCCAAGCTTGAGCAATCGGCCGCCGCATACCGGGCGGCACGGCGCGTCTACACCAAGAAGGAGTTTCCGCTCGACTGGGCGATGACCCACTACAATCTCGGCAACACGCTGCAACTGCTCGGCGGCGTGGCCGACAAGCCGATGCACTACGAAGAGGCAATCGAGGCCTATCGCGACGCACTGCGCGAATACAAGCGCGAGGCGACGCCGCGGCAATGGGCGCTGGCGCAGGCCGGCCTCGGCTCGGCGCTGCAGTGGCTGAGCATGAGCGAGGCCGATCCCGGCAAACTGGCCGCTTCGATCGCCGCGCGCCGGGCGGCACTGGAGGTACTGACCTTCGAAACCGCGCCCGTCGATTGGGCAAACGCGCAGAACGGCATCGGCATGAGCCTGATCAATCTCGGCAATCTCGAACGCACCGGCAAATATCTGGACGACGCCGAAGCCGCCTTCGAGGCGACGCTCAAAGTCTTCACCCGCGAAAGCCAGCCGATGCAATGGGCCTTCGAGCAGAACAATCTCGGCGACGTCCACTGGAACCGCGGCAGCTATGGCGGCGGCAATGCCGACTATCAAAAGGCGATCGAATTTTTCGAGAACGCCAAGCAGGGCTTTACCGAAGCCGGCTACACACTCCCCGTACCGCTGACCGACCAGAAGATCGACCTCGTGAAGAAGCAAATGGCGAAGAGATAGGCGTTTCGGCCATAGGTTGCGCTCAGCTTGTTTTTCAGCCCGCTTTGCCGTCCCTATATGCCGATCACCGGGGACCTACCTACCGGTCACCCGAAAAGGACGTCTGATGCTTCGATTTGTGCTGGCGCTGCTGTTGCTTGCCGTTCCCGCCACAGCCCGTGCGACGGAATCCGGCTGGGCGCTGCTGCGCGACGGCGGACATGTGGTCCTGCTTCGCCATGCCATGGTCACCGGCACCACCGATGCGGCCAATTTCGACCTCGGCAAATGCGCGACCCAGGTCAATCTCTCGGAGCGCGGCAAGCAGCAGGCGCGCAAGATCGGCGCGCTGTTTGGCGCCCGCGCGGCACCCATCGAACGCGTTCTGTCCAGCCGCTATTGCCGCTGCCTCGAAACCGCCCGCATCGCTTTCGAAAGCGAGCCGGAGCCGTTCGCACCGCTTGACCTGCTGAAGACCGACGAAAAGGAGAAGGCCGCCCAGATCGCTGCGATCCTGGCCGAGATCCGCGGCTATTCCGGCTCCGACAATCTGGTCATGGTCACGCATCTCGAAAACATCAAGGAATTGACCGGCATCTCGCCGCGTGAAGGCGAGGCCGTGGTCGTCGAGCCGCAAGGCGACGGCCTGCGGGTACTCGGCCGCGTTACGTTCTGAGGGGTCAGTCGCTCCCCACGTCGAGCGAGATAGCTGTTGCCGAAATGCCACTGCTGCGAGAAGCCGTGGTTGGATTCCGATCTCATCTTGCTCTGCCTGGGCAGCCATCCCATCTGCGCCCGGCGTATCAGGCCTTTTCCTGCCCGGAAAAACCGATTAGACAGCGCCAAACACATGCGGACAGATTCCGCCCGCAATCGAAGGAAAAGCCCTTGTCCACCACGTTCGATAAAGTCGCCAAGATCATCGCCGACACCAGCGAGATCGATATCGAGACGATCACGCCCGAAAGCCACACCATCGACGATCTCGGCATCGACAGCCTCGACTTCCTCGACATCGTCTTTGCCATCGACAAGGAATTCGGCATCAAGGTGCCGCTGGAAAAGTGGACGCAGGAGGTCAACGACGGCAAGGCTTCGACCGACGACTATTTCGTCATGAAGAACCTGTGCGCCAAGATCGACGCGCTCGTTGCCGCCAAGAACGCCACCTGAGCACAGCGCTTGACGCGCCCGACCCACAACAGCCGCCCATGAATCCCCACGACGTCGTCATATCAGGCATCGGCCTTGTCTCGTCGCTGGGCGAGGGTCCGGATGCGCATTGGCAAAAGCTTGTCCAGCCGCGCCTTGAGCCGGTTCTGGAGGCTTTGCGCTTCTCGCCCTATACAGTCCATCCGCTGCCGGAGATCGATTGGAACCTGCAGATCGCCAAGCGTGGCGACCAGCGGCAGATGGAGACCTGGCAGAGGCTGGGCACCTATGCAGCCGGCCTTGCTCTCGACGATGCCGGCATCAAGGGCAATGACGAACTCTGCGCGACCATGGACATGGTGGTGGCCGCCGGCGGCGGCGAGCGCGACGAGGCAGTCGACGCGGCCATTCTCGCGGCATCGGAAAGCCGCAACGACCGCGACGTGCTGCTCAACGAGAAGCTGACCACCGAATTGCGCCCGACGCTGTTTCTGGCGCAGCTTTCCAACCTGCTCGCCGGCAACATCTCGATCGTCCACAAGGTGACCGGCTCCTCGCGTACCTTCATGGGCGAGGAAGGTGCGGGCGTCGCCGCAGTCGAGACGGCGGCCGCGCGCATCCGCTCCGGCCAGTCGACGCATATACTGGTCGGCGGCGCTTTCCAGACCGAACATTCCGACATGCTGCTCGGCTATGAACTGGCCGGCTACCTGCATCGCGGTCCGTGGCGGCCGGTCTGGCAGAGGCAAGGTGCCGATGGCGGCGGCGTGGTGACCGGATCCGGCGGCGCGTTTCTCGTCCTGGAGCAGCGCGAGCACGCGACAAGCCGTGGCCGGAAGATCTATGCGGAACTCGGCCCGGTCCTGTCCGGCCGCGCCAGGCGCCGGCGGGGCGAACTCGATGGCGAGATCGCCACGCTGCTGAAGCAGGCCGCATTGCCGAATGGCGAGCTGCTGGCAATCTCCGGCGCTTCGGGCGCCCATGCCGCGACCGCGGCCGAGAAAGCCGCGCTTGATGCCAATCCGGCGATCGCCGCACGCGGCTTTTCGACGCTGACCGGCCACATGAAGGAAGCGCAGTTCCCGTTCGCCGTGGCGCTGGCGGCACTGGCCGTCGACCGCAAGGCCGCCTACCCTGTCTTTGATGCCACCATCGAAAAGCCGTTTGACAGCGTTCCGCGGACCGTCCTTGCAACGGCCATCGGCTATCACCAATTCGAGGGCATGGCGCTGATCAAAGCCGCCTAGAGGTGCTTGAAACATGGCCAATCTGAACGACCATATGGGCAGGCCGATCGTCGCCGTCACCGGCATCGGCGTGGTGACGTCGCTCGGCGTCGGCAAGGCCGACAATTGGGCGGCGCTGACATCAGGCAAATCCGGCATCCATCCGATCACCCGCTTCCCGGTCGATCATCTCAACACCCGCATCTCCGGCATGGTCGATTTCCTGCCGTCGAGTTCTAAGGGCGCCAGTCCCCTCACCTATGAGCTCGCCGAAACCGCCGCCCAGGAAGCTACGTCGGAGGCCGGCCTCGATGCCGGCGAGTTCGGCGGACCGCTTTTCCTCGCTTCGCCGCCAGTCGAGCTCGACTGGAGCGAGCGCTTTTCGCTCTACAATTCCGACAAGCCCAATAATTCAGACAGGCACGACGCCGGCGCCGAGAGGCTGCTGCGGGTGGCGCGTGGCCTCAAGGAACTCGACATCTTCGAGACCACCCAGTTCGGTTCGATCGCCGACCGGCTTGCCGACCGTTTCGGCACGCGCGGCCTGCCGATCACGCTGTCGACCGCCTGCGCTTCGGGCGCCACGGCGATCCAGCTCGGCGTCGAGGCGATCCGCCGCGGCGAATGCGACAGAGCGCTGTCGATCGGTGCCGACGGTTCGGCCACCGCCGAAGCGCTGATCCGCTTCTCGCTTCTGTCCGCGCTCTCCACCCACAACGACATCCCCGAAAAGGCATCCAAGCCGTTCTCCAAGGATCGCGACGGCTTCGTGCTCGCCGAGGGCTCGGGCGCCCTTGTGCTGGAATCGCTGGAGGCAGCACTTGCCCGCGGCGCCACCATTCTCGGCATATTGCGCGGCTGCGGCGAAAAGGCCGACGATTTCCATCGCACCCGCTCCAAGCCGGACGGTTCGCCGGCGATCGCGGCGGTGCGCGCCGCCCTTGCCGATGCCGGCTTGAACAAGGACGGGATCGATTATGTCAACGCCCATGGCACCTCGACGCCCGAAAACGACAAGATGGAGCATTTGTCGCTATCGACGGTGTTCGGCGAGCGGATCGGCTCAATGCCGGTCTCGTCGAACAAGTCGATGATCGGCCATACCCTATCGGCAGCCGGTGCTGTCGAGGCTGCATTTTCGCTGATGACGATGCGCGAAAGCGTCATTCCGCCGACCATCAACTACGACAATCCCGACCCGGCGATCGTGCTCGACGTGGTGCCGAACACCAAGCGCAACGCCGAGGTCGGCACGGTCCTGTCGAACTCCTTCGGCTTCGGCGGCCAGAACACCTGCCTTGTCATGGCGCGGGAACCAGTCTAAGCGACCGTTCCGCTCTAGCACTGTTGTCGTGCGCATGGTCCTTTCCGAAACGATTCTCGGGTCATGCGCAACCTGGGATCTGGCATGCGCGCATTGCAACTTATCGAGGATCGCCGGCTTGAAACGGTGGACCTGCCGCCACCGCCGCCGCCTTCGCTCGGCGAGGTGACGCTGCGCATCAAGGCCGTGGCGCTGAACCACATCGATGTCTGGGGCTGGCGCGGCATGGCCTTCGCCAAGCGCAAGCTGCCGTTGGTCGTCGGCGCCGAGGCCTCCGGCGAGGTCGAGGCGGTCGGCCCCGGCGTTTCCAGCCTTGTGCCCGGGCAATTGGTGTCGATCTATGGCGCCCGCACCTGCGGTCTTTGCCGCGCCTGCCGCGAAGGCCGCGACAATCTCTGCGAGCATGTTTCGGGCGTTCACGGCTTCCATCTCGACGGCTTTGCGCAGGAAAAGGTCAACCTGCCGGCGCGTCTTCTGGTCCCCGCTCCGCCCGGCGTGAGCGAGATCGGCGCGGCGGTGGCGCCGGTCACCTTCGGCACGGTCGAGCATATGCTGTTCGACAATGCCCGGCTGCAGCCCGGCGAGACGATCCTCGTCCATGCCGGCGGCTCCGGCATCGGCTCCGCCGCGATTCAGCTGGCCAAGAAGACGGGCTGCACGGTCATCACCACCGTCGGCTCGAACGACAAGATCGACAAGGCAAAGGCGCTCGGCGCCGACCACGTCATCAACTACCGCGAGGACCGCTTCGAAGGCGTCGTGCGCAAGCTGACGAAGAAGAAGGGGGTCGACGTGGTGTTCGAGCATGTCGGCGCCGACACCTTTGCCGCCTCGATGCTGTGCCTGAAGCGCGGTGGACGGCTGGTCACTTGCGGCTCGACCTCCGGCGTGTCGACGCAGATCAATTTGATGCAGCTGTTCCAGCAGCAGCTGAAGCTGCTCGGCTCCTTCGGCTGCCGCATGGAAAACATGGCGGACGCCATGCAGAAGATGGCGGCAGGTCTGGTGGCGCCGGTGATCGACACCGAGGTCGGCTTCGAAGGCATCGATGCCGCGCTGAAGCGCATGGAGGGCCGCGACGTGTTCGGCAAGATCATCCTGCGCGTCGGCTGAGAATGATCGGCAACGCTTTCAGGAAGATCCGCAGGGACCTGGGATTCCGCTATGGCAGGCGGCTTCGCCAGTTCAACTACTGGCTGGTCGCGCGGGTTGCGATGATCATCATCTCCGCGCTGCGGCTGCTGCCGCCCGACCGGGCGCTCAATTTCGCCGACCGCGCCGCCCGCCGCATCGGCCCTTGGGTGCAGCGCCATCAAGTTGCTGTCGACAATCTGCGCAAGGCCTATCCGGAAAAAAGCGACGCCGAGATCGAGGCGATCGCTTCCGATATGTGGGGCAACATGGCTCGCCTCGCCGCCGAATATATCTTCCTCGATGCCCTATTCGACTATGATCCCGTTGCGACAAAGCCGGGCCGCGTCGAGGTCAAGGGCGAGCAGCATTTCGTGCGCATCGCCGGCGAGGACAAGCCGCATATCGTCTTTACCGGGCATCTCGGCAATTTCGAGCTGCTGCCTGTCGCGGCCGCCACTTTCGGCATGAACATCACGGCACTGTTTCGCCCGCCCAACAATCCTTACCTAGCCGACTACATCCTCTCGACCCGCCGCTCGAGCATGGGATCGCTGCTGCCGTCTTCGACCGGCGCCTCGTTCGCGCTTGCGGCCGTCCTCGAGAAAGGCGGCAATATCGGCGTGCTGGTCGACCAGAAATTCACGGGCGGGCTCGAAACGACGTTCTTCGGCCGCCCCTGCGAGAGCAACCGGGTTCTCGGCACCCTGGCGCGGCACTATGACTGCGATGTCTATCCGGCGCGCTGCGTGCGCCTGCCGAACAATCGTTTCCGGCTCGAGATCGAGGACAAGCTCACCTTGCCGCGCACCGCCGGCGGCAGTGTCGACGTCCCCGCCACCACCCAGCTTCTCAACGACGTGGTCGCGCGCTGGGTGCGCGAAGACCCCGGCCAGTGGATGTGGTTCCACAAGCGCTGGGAGATCAGCGGCCGCAAAAAGCGTCGGCCGGCGACAATGCGCGACAAAGCCGCCTGAGCGCACCATCTTTTTTGGGCGCAAGCCTTATTTTGTTCTTGCTTTGTGCCGCCAGCTATGCTACTAATTTCGCTATGGTGCTATTTGGCCCCGACGAACCCGCCGGTCCGGCGGGTTTTTTGTTGCGGATCGAGGAGCAGGCCCTAATTCGTCACGAGGATCCGCGTATTGCCGAAGCCGGCCTTGCGCACCATCGAATAGAACGCGGCGGCGTTGCTGGGGTGGAGGCGCACACAGCCATGCGATGCCGGGCGCCCCAATTGCCGGATCGCGCCGGTGCCGTGGATGGCATAGCCGCCGCGGAAGAACACCGAATAGGGCATCGGCGACATGTCGTATTTGCGCGAATACCACATCCGGGCCGTCCGCTGTGGACGATAGCTGCCGCGTGGCGTGATGTAGCCTTTGCGGGCGGTGGAAACGCTCCACCGGTAATACGAAAGCCCGTATCTTACCGTCATCGTCTGTGAGGAAATATCGATGTTTGCGACCAGGCTGGCCGCGCGACTCTCGAACGACGAACCGAACAGCATCGCCATCAATACCGCTGCCATGAGAACAGTGTTTTTCATGCGATCAAACCCCTTTGATGCCCCTTGCATGCCTGCCCTCACGCCGTTCTCCAGCGTTTTGATGGCAAGCCAGCGAGCTAACACCTACTCCTTGACGATTTCACCAATCTAAAGCAGCGAATTTGAACGATTTCCCGCGATAGTTGCCGTAACGACACGTAATCAAGGCGCAATTCGCCGCCGGGCTTGCAAAACCACACCGTCCGTTGCTCAATTGGCCGAATGAACGAATCGAACGAACGGCTCCTCAAGGCGATCGACGACCGAGCCGATGACCTGGTTGCGCTGACCGCGGAGCTGATCCGCTTTCCGACCATCAATCCGCCCGGCGAAGCCTATCGGCCATGCGCCGAATATATCGGCGCGCGGCTGAAGAAGCGTGGTTTCGAGATTGAATTCATCCGTGCCGAAGGCACGCCCGGCGACACCGACCGCTATCCGCGCGTCAACGTCATCGCCCGCTTCGATGGCCGGGCGCCGGGTGCTTGCGTGCACTTCAATTCGCACATCGACGTGGTCGAACCCGGCGACGGCTGGAGCCTCGATCCCTTCGCCGGGATCGTCAGCGACGGCAAGGTCTATGGCCGCGGTGCCTGTGACATGAAAGGCGGGCTTGCCGCCTCGATCATCGCCGTTGAAGCCTTCATGGAGGTCTTTCCCGATTTTCCCGGCGCCATCGAGATTTCGGGCACGGTCGACGAGGAGTCCGGCGGCTTTGGCGGCGTCGCCCATCTGGCGAAGCTCGGCTATTTCTCCAGGCCGAAGGTCGACCACGTCATCATTCCCGAGCCGCTGAACAAGGACCGCATCTGCCTTGGCCATCGCGGCGTCTGGTGGGCGGAGATCGAGACCAAGGGTGAGATCGCGCACGGCTCGATGCCGTTCCTCGGCGACGATGCGGTGCGCCATATGGGTGCGGTGCTGCGGGCCTTCGAGGATGAGCTGTTTCCGGCGCTCGATCGCAAGATGACGCGCATGCCGGTCGTGCCCGAAGGGGCAAAGCGCTCGACCATGAACATCAACTCGATCCATGGCGGCCAGACCGAGGATTTCCGGCCCGGCCTGCCCTCGCCCAACGTGCCCGATTCCTGCCGGCTGACCATCGACCGCCGCTTCCTGCTCGAAGAGGATCTCGCTACGGTCAAGAGCGAGGTGACCGATATCCTCGAACGGCTGAAGCGCGAGCGCAAAAAGTTCGACTACGAAATCCGCGACCTGATGGAGGTGCTGCCGCTGATGACCGAGCGCGACGCGCCGGTGGTTAAGGCGGTCGCGCAAGGCATCATGGAGATATTCGACCGCGAACCGGATTACGTGATTTCGCCCGGCACCTACGACCAGAAGCACATCGCCCGCATCGGCCACATCTATGACTGCATCGCCTATGGCCCCGGCATTCTCGACCTCGCCCACCGGCCCGACGAATGGGTCGGCATTGCCGATATGCTGGACTCGGCAAAGGTGATGGCGATCGGCCTCGGCGTTCTGCTGAGGGGCGCCGGCCCGCGATGATCCGGGCGTGGGCGGAAAAACATTCCTCCCGATGTCGGCCGACGGTACGAAACGCAATTTACTCCGGGGCAAATCCACGCTTCTATCCGCCGGGTTTGGACACGTGTTTTAGCATATGGGGAATTGCACGATGAAATTGTGGAAAACCATTCTGGCCGCTGCGGCATTGGCCTTGGCCGCCGGGACCTCGGCGATGGCCGCGCGCACCGATCTGGTCATCGGCATTCCGCTCGAACCCCCGCATCTCGATCCGACAGCGGGTGCCGCGGCGGCGATCGACGAGGTGCTCTATGCCAATGTCTTCGAGGGCCTGACCCGCATCGGCCCGAACGGCGAAGTGCTGCCTGATCTCGCCGAAAGCTGGAGTATTTCCGACGACGGCAAGGTCTACACCTTCAAGCTGCATACCGGTGTGAAATTCCATGACGGCACCGACTTCAACGCCGACGATGTGAAATTCTCGCTCGACCGTGCCCGCGCCGACAATTCCGTCAACGCGCAAAAGGGCCTGTTCGCCGCTATCGACAAGGTCGAGGTCGTCGATCCCGCCACGGTGAAGGTCACGCTGAAGAACCCGCAAGGCTCCTTCCTCTACAATATGGGCTGGGGCGACGCGGTGATCGTCGCGCCTGAGACAGCCGACACCAACAAGGAAAAACCTGTTGGCACCGGCCCGTTCAAGTTCCAGAACTGGGCCAAGGGTTCGTCGATCACGCTGGTCAAGTCGGACAATTACTGGGGCGCACCGGTATTCCTCGACAAGGCCGAGTTCCGCATCGTTCCGGATGCCGCCGCCGCCGTTCCGGCATTGCTGTCGGGCGACATCCAGGCCTTTCCGTTCTTCGATCCCGACAGCGTCGCCCAGGTCAAGGACGACCCACGCTTCAAGGTGGTGATCGGCTCGACCGAAGGTGAAACCATCCTGTCGATCAACAACAAGAAGCCGCCCTTCGACAAGCTGCAGGTAAGGCAGGCTATTTCCTTTGCACTCGATCGCAAGGCGATCATCGACGGCGCCTCGGCCGGCCTCGGCGTGCCGATCGGCTCGCACATGTCGCCCGCCAGCAAGGCCTATGTCGACCTCACCGGCCTCTACCCGCACAATGTGGCGAAGGCCAAGGAGTTGCTGAAGGAAGCCGGCCTGGAGAATGGCTTCAAGGCGACGCTGAAGCTGCCGCCGCCCTCCTATGCGCGGCTTGGCGGCGAGATCATCGCCTCCGAGCTTCGCGAAATCGGCATCGATCTCGAGATCATCCCGGTCGAATGGGCGCAATGGCTGGACCAGGTCTTCACCAAGAAGGATTACGACCTGACCATCGTTTCCCACACCGAGCCCAACGACATCGATATCTATTCGCGCAAGGACTATTACTTCAACTACGACAACCCGGCCTTCGACAAGATCATCGACGAGTTGAACCTTACCTCGGATGAAGCCAAGCGCACGACACTGCTCGGCGAGGCGCAGAAGGTCCTGGCCGATGACGCCGTGGTCGGCTTCCTCTACGAACTGCCGAAGGTCGGCGTCTGGGACGCTAAACTGCAGGGCCTGTGGGAAAACGCCCCGATCCAGGCCAACGACCTGACCAAGGTGAAGTGGACGGATTGAGCCGCTGGGCAGATAGGCGAAAGTTGCACTCCTTCGCGCCCCCCTCTGCCCTGCCGGGCTGCTTGGCCCGAGCCGCAGGGCAATCGCTTCAGGTCTGCGCTGCCCCTCATCTGCCTGCCGGCATCTTCTCCCCGTATAGTGACGGGGAGAAGAACGCCCTCGCAAAGGATTTCGCCAATCTTCAGCGGTGCAGAAAGGGTGCTGAGGTTGCGGCCAGCCCCCTTCTCCCCGTCTCTATACGGGGAGAAGATGCCGGCAGGCAGATGAGGGGCGGCGCCGACTTCGACTATTGGCCGGTCGAGCGCTACCTTTTGTCTGAAGCGACTGCCCTGCCGAGACCCGTAGCGTCCGCTAGGACAGAGACGGGCGTGAAAGAGCACTGTCACCTGGTCTCCGCGACAGGCAACGCAGCGGTCCGTGTGCGATGACCGCCTACCTCTTCAAGCGCCTCGTCATCGCCGTCGTCACGCTGGTTCTGGCCTCGATGGTCGTTTTTGCCGTGCTGGAGATCATTCCCGGCGACCCGGCGCGGCTGATGCTTGGCCTGAACGCGAGCGCCGATCAGGTCGAATTGCTGCGCAACCAGATGGGCCTCAACGCTCCCGTCGTGCTGCGCTACCTGCATTGGGCCGGCGGCTTGATGAGCCTCGATTTCGGCCGTTCCTACACCTATTCGGTGCCGGTCATCGATCTGGTCCGCGAGCGCCTCGTCGTCTCGCTGCCGCTGACGCTGATGGCGCTGGCGTTGTCCACCGCCATTGCCATTCCGGTCGGACTGTTTTCCGCCAGCCGAAGCGGCCGCGCCGGCGACACGATCGCGATGGGTGCCGCACAGCTTGGCGTCGCCGTGCCCAATTTCTGGTTCGCGCTGATGCTGATCTATTTCTTCGCCGTCTGGCTGCGGTTGGTGCCGGCGGGCGGTTTTCCCGGCTGGAGCGCCGGCGTCTGGCCGGCGCTGAAATCGCTATTCCTGCCGGCAATCGCCCTCGCTCTGCCGCAGGCGGCGATCCTTGCCCGGGTCACCCGCTCGGCGCTGATCGAAGTGCTGAACGAGGACTACATCCGCACCGCCCGCGCCAAGGGCCTGCCCTATCGTCTTGTCTTATGGCGGCACGCACTGCGCAACGCCATGATCCCGGTGGTCACCATTTTAGGCCTGCAATTCGCCTTCCTGCTTGCCGGCACCATCATCATCGAAAACGTCTTCTATTTGCCCGGCCTCGGGCGGCTGGTGTTCCAGGCGATCAACCAGCGTGACCTGATCGTGGTCGAGAGCGTCGTCATGTTGCTGGTCGCCGCCGTCATCGTCGTCAATTTCGTTGTCGATCTCTCCTATGCGGTGGTCGATCCGCGCCTGAGAGGCCGGCAATGACGCTGCACATCGACATCCCCGACGAGAACCTTGCCGGCATCCTGGCCAAGGCGTTCAAAAACCGTTCGTTCCTTGCCGGCTTCGTCATCACCGCACTGGTGGCCGCGGTCGCCATCCTTTCCTTCTTCTGGACGCCTTACGACGTCACCAAGCTGGTCATTTCCGACAAGACCCAGGCGCCATCGCTGGCGCACTGGTTCGGCACCGACCATTTCGGTCGCGACATCCTGTCGATGATCATGGTCGGCGCCCGCAACTCGATTGCCGTGGCGCTGGTGGCGGTCGGCATCGGCATGGGCATCGGCGTGCCGCTCGGCGCCTTTGCCGCGGCGCGCGGCGGCACCGCCGACGACGTGCTGATGCGGCTGAACGACCTGGTCTTCGCCTTTCCGGCGCTGCTTTCGGCAATTATGATCACCGCCATCTTCGGGCCGGGCGCGTTCAACGCCATCATTGCCATCGGCATCTTCAACATCCCGGTATTCGCGCGCGTCGCCCGGGCCGGCGCCCTGGCGATCTGGCCCCGCGAATTCATCCTCGCCGCCCGCGCCGCCGGCAAGAGCAGGACGCTGATCAGCATCGAACATGTGCTACCCAACATCGCCACGCTGCTCCTGGTACAAGGCACCATCCAGTTCGCGCTGGGCATATTGGCCGAAGCCGGGCTTTCCTATGTCGGGCTGGGCACGCAGCCGCCGATGCCGAGCTGGGGCCGCATGCTGTTCGACGCCCAGACCCGCATGGTGGTGGCGCCGTGGATGGCGATCTTTCCCGGCATGGCGATCGTCATCACCGTGCTTGGCTTGAACCTCCTTGGTGACGGCATTGCCGACATTCTCGATCCGAAATCGCGGCGGCAGCGATGAGCCTGCTCGAAATCGACAAGCTGTCGCTGACCATCGGCGGCACCCGTATCCTCAGAGACGTCGAGCTTTCCGTCGCGCCGGGCGAAGTGATGGGGCTGGTCGGCGAATCCGGCTCCGGCAAGTCGATGACGGCGCTCACCGTGATGCAGCTACTGCCCTGGACGGCGCACGCCACCGGACGCGTCACCTTCGACGGCATCGATATCCTGGCGGCGAGCGAGGATCAGATGTGCGCGCTGCGCGGCGACGACATCGGCATGGTGTTCCAGGAGCCGATGACGGCGCTCAACCCGGTTAAGACCATCGGCGAGCAGGTTGCCGAGGGTATTCGCTGGCACACCAGGGCGAGCCGCGCGTACGCAGAGGAACGGGCGCGAAAAATGCTCGACCGGGTCGGCTTGCCGGCGGCGCAGTTCCCTTTGTCGCGCTATCCGCACGAGCTTTCCGGGGGCCAGCGCCAGCGCGTCGTCATCGCCATCGCCTGTGCGCTAAAACCCAAGCTGCTGATCGCCGATGAGCCGACGACCGCGCTCGACGTGGTGCTGCAGGCGCAGATCCTCGACCTGCTGCGCGACCTCGTAGCGGAAAACCGCATGGGCCTGCTGCTGATCTCACATGACCTCGCTGTGGTGACCGAGATGGCGGACCGCATCACCATCCTGCGCCACGGCGAGGTGATGGAGGCCGGCGACACGGCGCGCACGCTGTCCGAACAACTCCATCCCTACACGCGCCAACTGGCGCAGGCCTCGATGCATGTGCCGGCGCGCGCCCGAACACATGAGGTCGGCCAAGGCAAACCCCTGCTCCAAGTCGACAATTTGACGCGCGATTATCCGGGACGCCGCATATCGCTGTTGAAACGCGCTGCTCCCATCCGTGCCGTCGACGATGTCTCCTTCTCGATGGCGCCCGGTCAGTCGGTGGCGCTCGTCGGCCGTTCCGGCTGCGGCAAGTCGACCCTCGCCCGCATGGTTCTGGCACTGGACAAGCCGACCGCCGGAACGATCCGCTTCCGCGGCGACACCCTCACCGGCAAGAGCGAGGCGGAGCTGAAGCCGGCACGGCGCGACATGCAGGTCGTGTTCCAGGACCCGTATGGCTCGTTCGACCCACGCCAGAAGGTCGAAAGATTGGTGGCCGAGCCGCTGCATGTGCTGGAGAAGAAGCCGCCGCCCGCCGCGCGGCGCGAGATGGTGGCGCATGCGCTGCACGAGGTCGGCCTCTCACCAAGCGACATGGACAAGTATCCGCACGAGTTTTCGGGTGGCCAGCGCCAGCGCCTGTCGATCGCCCGCGCCATCATCACCCGGCCGAAGCTGGTCGTCGCCGACGAGCCGGTCTCGGCGCTCGACGTCTCGATCCGCGCCCAGATCCTCGACCTGTTCGCCGAGCTCAACCAGAAGCTCGGCATCGCCTATCTGTTCATCACCCATGATCTGACCGTCGCCCGCGCCATCACCGACGAAGTGATGGTCATGCATGACGGCAAGATCGTCGAGCGCGGCAGGACGAGCGAAGTGCTCGACCACCCGCAGTCCGAGGCGGCCAAGGCGCTGGTCGCCGCCGCTCCCGATTTGCATCGGGCCATTGCGAAAAAGATGCAGGAGCAGGGTTAGAGCAGCTTTGTGGCACGGCTTATTCGTCGGCGTACGGGCGGGAGAATGGCCATTGACAGCCAACAGTTTTGAAAGGTGCGAAGGGCCCGAGCCCAATCGGGTTCCGCCGCTGGGCCTGGGCGGCTCTGCTGCGCTGTTCGGGGCGGGTGCTCTGCTGCTGTTCCTGACAACGCGGGTAGCAGTCCCAGCGTTCGTCTCCGCCACCGGGGCTGAGACTGTGGTGATGTGGTTCTTGGCCGCAAGCATCATCCTTTTTGGCCCCCTGCTCCTCACGGCTGCCCTGCTGTTGTATCGAGAACGGCGTCCAGGAAGGCTGGGTTCGTTGGGCGCGCGGCTGTGGCTTCGCCCGATGAATGGCGGCGACTGGCTCTGGGCTGTTGGCGGGCTGGCGGCTGTCAGCGCGCTGACCGGCGGCATCGGCACCGCGCTCCGGATGCTGCAAGACGGGAAGAATATTCATCCCTCGTTCATGGCTTTCGAGCCGCTAGGTCCCGGCCGGTACTGGATTCTCGGCGCGTGGCTGCCGTTTTTTGTGCTGAACATCGTTGGGGAAGAGTTTGTCTGGCGGGGTGTCGCACTGCCGCGGCAAGAGGTTGCCTTCGGGAGGCGGGCTTGGCTGGTCAATGGGACCCTGTGGTTGTTGTTCCACGCTGCCTTCCCTTGGCAAGTCCTGTTGACCCTTGTGCCGATCACGTTGCTCCTGCCCTACATTGTCCAGCGGCGTCGCAGCACATGGGCCGGGATCGTTATCCACGCCGGGTTCGGTGCAATGGGCTTCCTGGTCCTAGCATTCGGGCTTGCCTAGCGCCCCAGACCTGCACCGCGCGATTGTACGGCGGTGCAGGAACAGGTTTGAGGCCCCTCAGATCATCTGGAATTGCCCGGTGGCCTTGAACCGGAGATAGGCGTCGATGCTGCGCGCCATATTGGGCAGCATTTCGGGCAAGCCGTCGACCGCAAACCAGCCGACGGCGCTGCTCTCGTTATCGATAACGGCCGGCTCGCCTTCAAAGGAGCGCGTATGCAAGATCAGCGCGAAGAACTGGGCTCGATCACCATTCGGAAACAGGAATGTTTCATATTGCGGGTCGCAGCCAAACCCGAACGGCTCGATGCCGCTGACGATCAGCCCGGTTTCCTCGGCTACCTCCCGGCTTACCACCGTTTCCAGGTTCTCCCCTTCCTCAGCATTGCCGCTCGGCAGACCCCAAACACCAAAATCGGTCCGTTTCTGCAGCAGGATGCGACCATCGGCGCCCTCGATGGCGATCCGCGCATCGGGCATCAGCACCAGACGATCGCCGATCAGCTCCCGCAGTCGTCCCAGATAGCTGTCGGCGTCAGCAAATCGTTAGCACACGATGTCTCAGTCTTGTGGCTTGACCAAATCGACCGGGCTGATGTCGAGCAGGTCGAGCGTGCGGCGAAGAAGCCGCATCTCGTTCCCGGCAAGCTGCGAGTCGGCCTTGGCGATTTCCGCCATGTGGCGGGCGAGCAGCTTGCGCCGCTCGACGTCGAGGTCGCGGAACTGCGCAATGGCCTGCGAGCCGTTGGTCTCGTAGCCGAACTCGTTGAGGTATTCGATGACGCTGTCGATGCTGGTTTCGGGAATGCCGAAAGCTTCACGGCAGATACGCCTGAAGGCGGTCATCTCGCTTTCGCTGACCGAACCGTCGGCCAGGATCATGCGGAACAGCATCAGCAACTCCGCCGACAGCACCGGATCGTCCGCCACCTTGCGCACGCCGGGGTCGCCGTCGAAGATCGAGCGTATCTGGTCCAGCAATCCCATCGCCATCAGCGTCCCCTCCGATTCGTCCGGAGATAGGTAGCGCGGAATCGGCCTGGCGCAAACGGGGTGCGCGTGGTGGAACCCGCCATATTTTCTCGCCGGAAAACTGCTGGCCAATCCGGCGACCCGCTGCGTGTGCTCATTGGTGTGTGACCAAGCGCCTGATAGTATGCCGCTGTACGAATCATGTTGAGGAGGGACCGAACATGAATCTCAGTGCGCCTACCCAGCTTATTTTCATCATATCCCTTGTTATCGCCATCATCGGCGTTCTCGCCGCGCTTGGCGTTCTTGCGTTCATCCCTTTGGCTGCCGTGTGGATTGTCGTCATCGCCTACATCGTGCTGGCCGCCGGCTGTCTGATGCGCGGCGCTTAAACACAACCAGAGAACTCAGAATCTCAGGCAACTCGGAGCGGGCGGGCCAAAACCCGGCGGGGGTTGTTTTGTGGGGGTGGGGTTTTATAAAAAAACCCCGCCCCCCCCCCCCAAGGCCAGGGGGGTGGGGGGGTGGGGGGTTGTAAAAA